>JAKAUH010000356.1 GCA_021818605.1 Planctomycetota bacterium | reverse complement strand
ACTCCTGGGTTGGAAAAACCGGACCAACCCAGCAGCGTAACCGACGTCACAAGACTGGTTTTACCGTGCGCTTACCGAGAAGCCCCGAGGAGGCTCCAATGTTCGAATAACCTCAAGCAGCTCGGCATCGGGCTTCAAAGTTATGTTGTACATCAAAACGTCTTCAATGGGATTATTTTAAAAACTCTGACCTTTCCGGGGCAGCCCTATTTCATCTCCACGTACGCGTACAGCCCGTTCGCCCGAATGCTGCCCGAACTCGACCAGGGGCCGCTCTACAATGCCACGAACTACTCCCTCCCGCCAGTTGAGGGTGTCCCGCTCAATCGGACTGTGATGAGGACGACCCTGGGAATGTTTCTCTGTCCCTCCGATGTCCAGCCTCCGGTTGAGGGGTATGGGCGGGTCAACTATCGTTTCGATATCGGTCCGACGCCAATGTTTGTTGGCGGGGACGATTATCCGTTGTCCGCTACCGGCCCGTTTAGGGTGAGTGTCGTCTACTCGCCGTCGGCTTTCACGGACGGGCTCTCGGCAACCGCCGGCGTCTCTGAGCGACTCGGAGACGATTGGACCAGGGGGGTCTTCAAGTGGGGTGGAGACTATGTCTATCTTGCGACTGCGATTCCCCCCAATCTTCCGTCCACTCTTTTTGATCCCGACCATGCTCTACAATACTGCTCGAGCCTGTCCCTGAGCCTTCCCCAGGAATCCCGCGGAGGTGAGAGTTGGCTCCTATCGGGCTTCCATTTCACCAATTACAATCACTGCGCCACACCGAATATGAAGATCTCCGACTGTTCGCTCGGCAGTAACAAGCTGGGAACTCTATGGCACCGTATCATTCAATCGGGCATTTTCAAGGCGAGCAGCTACCACCCCGGAGGTGTCAATGTTATGATGATGGATGGAAGCGTTCGCTTTGTCACGGACGGCGTGGACCTGCGAGTTTGGCGAGCGGTCTCCACGCGAAGTGGCGGCGAAGTGGCGACGTTTTAGGGCCACCGAACAGTCCCGCGCTGCACGAGTGGCCGCATCGTCCCTTGTCGCGAGGATTCCGCTCCACCTCGGCATCGCCGTGGCGACACTCAGGATGATCTCGTGATCGACTTGTCGGAGCCCTCGCGCGCCTTGGCCGGCTTCGACTTCTTCGCCTCGCGGGGTTTTTCGAAGATGATGACGTGCTGCCAGGGGAGGAACTCGAGCGACTCCTTGAAGGTGAACCCCTGCGGCTCGACCTCCTTGCGGACCTGCTCGAGCGTCATCTTGTGTTCGGGCTTGATCGGGACCGTGGGGTCCTCGGCGCGGAACTCGACGAGCACCAACCGGCCGCCCGGTTTGAGCGCCGTCAGCAGCCCGTGCAAGGTGGCGTCGGGCTCGGTGCACTCGTGATAAACGTCAACCATCAGGATCAGGTCGATGGCACCACTGGGCAGGTTCGTTTTCGTCTGGGTGCAGCGGATGGGCTTGATGTTCTTGACCCGGGCGGCGCGGGCGTTCTCTTGCAGGAACCGCAGCATCTCGGGCTGGAGGTCGGTGGCGTAGACTATCCCCTTGGGACCGACCTTGCGAGCCAGGCGGATGCTGTAATACCCGGCCCCGGCGCCGACGTCGGCCACCGTGGCCCCGGCCGGGATCTTGAGCGAGCGCAGCATCGCCTCGGGCTGCTCTTCCTGGATGCGCGTCTCGCGGAATAGCCAGTTGGCACCCTCCCAGGACATGACATCGGCGATCGGCCGGCCCATGTAGAAGCCGGGCGGATCGTTGCGGGCCGGCGCCTTTGCCCTGGCTCTCGATTTACCCTTTGCCTTCGTCTTTGCCTTTGCCTTGGGGTGGGCGGACGATTTTGCGGCGTCGTCCTGGTGATTTGCGGGTGCGGGTGCAGGTGCAGGTGCCGGATCCTGGGCGGCCGCCGGCACCTGGATGGCGAGCAGGATCGCCGCGACGAGCGCCGGTAATCCGGCGCGGCTCTTGAAACGTCGGTCCTTCCCGATCATGGCGGGCTCCCCGTCTGTCTCGGTTGCCGATGTCGGTCGTGGGTTGCGATCAGGAACGGCGGGCGGGCGTCGTGGAGCGGGCTCGAGTCAATCGGCGAGGAAGTAGCGGAGGATGCACCAGAGGGCCTGGAAGCCGTCCTTCACTCCGATGTGCTTTCCTTCGGCGTAGGTCCGGCCGTGGTACGACACGGGGATCTCGTAGATCCGGCACTTCCGCGCTGGCCGGCCGTCGCGGGCCGGGAAGGTGAAGCGCGCCACCTTGGCGGTGACCTCCGGCTCGAAGCCGAACCGGTCGCTCTTCAGCTCGATCGCCTGGATGACCTCGCGGCGGAAGACCTTGTAGCAGACCTCCATGTCGGTCAGGTTCAGGTCGGTGAACGCGTTCGAGAGCAAGGTGAGGAACTTGTTGGCCAGCGAGTGCCAGAAGTAAAGAACGCGGTGCGTCTCGCCGATGAACCGCGAGCCATACACCACGTCGGCCTGATCCTCGATGATCGGCTGGATCAGCTCGGGGTACTGCGCCGGGTCGTATTCGAGGTCGGCGTCCTGGACGATGACGATCTGGCCGGTGGCTTCGCGGAACCCGGTGCGGAGCGATGCGCCCTTGCCCTGGTTGCGCTCGTGGTAGACGACCTTGATGTCGCCGTCGGATTTCTCCATCTCGCGGAGGATCTCGCGGGTGCCGTCCCTGGAGCAGTCGTCCACGATGATGATCTCCTTGCGGATGGGCACGGCCCGAACGCGCCGGAGGATTTCGTGGATGCTGTTCTTCTCGTTGTAGACGGGGATCACGACCGAGAGGACCAGGTCGTCGGGGACGCGGAACAGTCCGAGCTTGCGGCAGAAGGGCTCACCGAGGGTCGCGATCAGCCAGTCGAGTCGTTCGGCGTCGCTGGCGAAATCGCCGGCCGACAATACGGAGCGGGAGCACGGACCGAACGCCGAGGTCCCGTCCGGGTCGGCAAGACGAGACTGCGCAGAGGTGGAGAGTGAGCCAACATCCATCGCCTGTGGATCCTCCCGGCTTCGGCGCGATCGATGACTGCCCCTGGTTCATTCCCTCATCGAAAACCGGGGCATGGGGTCGGGCCGGCGGTTGTTCAGCCAGCCATGGACACGATTCAAGATAAGCGACCAGCCCGACCAAGGCAAGCCGGATCGCGCGGTGCGGGCCGATCGGCCGGCCGGGAGGGGCATGGGTTATCCTCCGCGGATTCGGGGGAAAATCGCGCGGGCCGCCCCGTTGCGGGAGCGGCCCGTCTCGCCAGACGGATTCTCGCGACCGCGGCGGGCGGCCGTCGCTTGACCGATCGATCGATCGATCGGTCGGTCGATTGGAAAGCTCAGGTCGCCGGCACGCGCGGGACCGCCGGCGTGGCCGGCCGCGGCACGGGCGGAGTGGCTGGCTCGACCGGAGGAACCGGCTCAGTCGAGGGAACCACTGTACCGGGCGCGGGCGGAGCCGTCGTGCTGGGCGTCACCGGGTTCGCCGGCACCGGCGGTGCCACCTCGGACGGCATCGTGGTGGTGCCCGTCTCATCGGTCGCGCCGCCGTACTGCTTCGTGGGAACCACGATCGACTGGCTCGACTGCATCGACGGATAGGTCATGCCGACGGCCGATCCGAAGACCGCCGGGGCATAGGCCCCACCATAGCCGCAGCCATAAGGCAGGGGCGCCGTATAAGCACAGGCATTGGGACAGTTCGTCCGCTTGCGGCAATGGAACAGTCCGCCGATACCGCCACCGCCGCAGCCATGACGACGATGCCCGCATCGCGAATACCCGGCCCCGTAGCACCCGCCGTACCAGCCACCGTAGCAGCCGCCACCGTAGCAGCCGCCGTAGCCGCCGCTGTAGCAGCCGCCATAGCCCATCCCGTAGCATCCATAGCAGCCGCTATAGCACCCGCCATAGCAGCCCGCGTAGCAGGCCGGCATCGCCGGACCTGGATACACGTCCGCATAACAGCCGCTATAGCCACCGCCGAAGCAGCTCATGTACGTCGGCGGACCATAGGCGACCTCACAACCCTTGTTGTGGCAGCCCAGACCGCTGAGCGCCACCAGCATCACGAGAGTTCCTTGCATCACTCCGCTCCCCGTTGCTAACTCAGAAGAAGTCACGCGCCACCCGCGACCGGCACCCAATTGCCCCTGGTGCAGCCTCAGGATCCGGCTGGGCCTCGACAGCGCATCGCGACAAACCTCAAGACACGCGCACGCCCTCTGCCCATCAAGTCGCCCGAATTGCTAGCCTCTGCTCAGGCTCCCCAGATTCTACTGACCATCATACCCCAGGTTCAACCAGGGAAAAGTCAAAATGGCGGAAAACCGTGGACTGGATAATTTGAGTGTAAGAGGCGTAGGGATCAGGGAGCAACGATTGGGCCGAATTTCTGGCTCGGTGCCGTTTTGGCGGGTATGGTTTGGGACAGGGAGCGGGTTGGAAGGAGTGGGGAGGCGGCCATGGGCCATACCATGAAAGGTCGGGACGGGGGGCGCACCGGCCCGTCGCGGGGTCACGCGGCGCCGGCATCGCATGCGGTTGCCAGCGGCGATGGGTCGGCATCCGGGGTGGGAGCGTTGCGACAGGTCCCGGCGCCGGCGTGGCCGGGATGGGCCAGGATCGTGGTCAGTCTGATCGTGGTCTACCATGTCGCCGCGATCGTGGCCGGGGCGGTGGGCGTTCCGCCCTCCTCGGAGCTGGAACGGACGATCGCCGATGGCTTCGGGTCTTATTTCGACGTGATGGACCTGGGCTATTCCTACCGCTTCTACGCCGAGCCGCCGCCGACGCCGGTGGTCACGGCGACGGTCCAGTTCGCCGACGGACGGCCCGAGGAGGTGGTGCGGCTTCCCGGCCGGCAGGTCGCCGGCCCCCGGATGAGGCATCAGCGGCAGCTTGCGCTGGCGAATGCGCTGTTCAATGACGTTCAGGAGGCCCGCCGCCGGGTTCGGGACGCCTCGCAGAGCCGGCTGGCGCGGGCCTATGCGCGGCATCTCTGCCGCACGCGGCCCGGCTGCCGGCAGGTGACGATTCATCTCCAGCAGCATCTCCTGCCCGATGTCCGCGAGGTACAGAACGCCCTGGACGTGCCTGGCGCGATGCGGTTCGACCTGTTTGCGGAATCGCTTTTCTCAACCCCCGAATGGGTCGGAGACTACTCGTGCGACGACTTCTGAACGAGGCCCGCCGCTACCTTGCGGACCTCCTCGGCGCCGCTCGCCGGGGGTGGAATACGTTCTTCTTCGCGCCGAGCGATCCGACGGCTCTCGGCCTGATCCGCGTGGGGACGGGCCTCCTGGCATTCTGGAGCCTGCTCGTCCTCGGCCTGGACCTGCACGACTACTTCGGCACCGACGGCTGGGCCGAGCCGTCGGCCATCCGCGCGGGGCAGCGGCCGCTCGTCTGGTCGCTCTGGTTTGCGGTGCCCGACGGCGGCCTTCGGCTTGCGTGGGCCGGCTGCCTGACCGTGCTGGCGATGTGGACGATTGGCCTGTTCAGCCGGACGACCGCCGTGCTCTCGTGGGTGATCGTGGTCTCGACGATCCGCCGGGTGCCGGTCGCGCTTTATGGGTTCGACCAGATCCTCTCGCCGCTGTGCCTGTACCTCGCCGCGACCGGAGCGAGTGGGCAGGCGGTCTCGCTCGACCGGTTCCTGCGGCGCTGGCGGCAATCCCGGGCGGCCGCCGCCGCCTCGACGGGGCCCCGGCCGTCGGGAGCGCCGCCGCGCCGGGTGTCGCCGGACGATCCGGCGATTCCGGCGCCGACCGTGTCGGCCAACCTGGCGGTGCGCCTGATCCAGTTGCACCTGCTGGTGATCTACGGCATGGCCGGGCTGGGCAAGCTCCAGGGTCCGTCCTGGTGGAACGGCATGGCCCTGTGGGGGACGATGACCGCCGGTGAGTTCGTCGTCCTCGACTTCACCCCGCTGGCCGGTCACACCTGGCTGATTAACGCCATGACCCACGCGAGCCTGGCGCTTGAGCTGCTGTATCCAGTGCTGATCTGGGTCCGGATCACGCGTCCGCTGATGCTCGTCGGCATCGCCGGCCTGCACACCGGGATCGCCGTGATGAGCCCTGGCCTGACCGAGTTCACGCTGGCGATGCTGACGGCCAACCTGGCCTTCGTCTCGGGTCGTTGGGTGCGCGGGCTGGCGGCGGATCCCGAGCG
>JAKAUH010000152.1 GCA_021818605.1 Planctomycetota bacterium | reverse complement strand
CCCGATCGAGGGTGGGGTGGGCGGGCTATGCAGCATCGGCGTCCGGATCGCCGAGCTTTCCTGATTGTCAGTATAGCCGAACCGCCCGGCCCGAGAAGAGGCCAGCCGGGCGGACGTGAGCTAGGATGCTCATGGAGGCCGCGCGAGACGCCAGGAGCCGCGAGCGATGATCCCGATCGAGAAACCCGCGATCGCCGAGAGCCGGTGGCTGGCCGGTCGGTTCATGCCCGGCCCGGAGGACCTGGTCTTCGCGGTCGTGCTCGGCGTGACACTCGCCGGCGGTCGTTATGGACTCTTCGGCGATCCGGGGACGCCGTGGCACTTCCGTCTCGGCAACGACATCCTTGCGTCGGGCTCGGTCGCTCGGTGCGATCACCTGACCTGGACTCGCGCTGGAACCCCCTGGGTCGACCAATCGTGGGGTTTTGACGTCCTGCTGGCCGGGATCGTGAACTCCTGGGGCTGGTCGATGACCGTCGCGCTGACGGCAATCGGCCTGGCGGTTCTGTACGCTTCGATGGCACGTGGACTCGTCCGCGACGGTGCCGCGCCGATCTCGGCGATCGCCGCGGCGCTGCTGGCGGCGGGGATCGGCGCAATCCACTTTTTGATCCGGCCGCACCTCTTTACCTATGGCTTCGTCTATCTGAGCCTGCGTGCCTGCCAGCGGCAGCACGAGCGGGGCGGCACGAGTGTTTTCCTCGTCCCGCTGTACACGGCGATCCTGGCCAACCTGCACGGGGGCTTCGTCGCGTTACCGGTGATCGTCGCAACCGCCGCGCTCGGGCATGCGATTTCGGGCGGCTGGGACCGGGCCCGACTCCGCCAGGTGTTGACGTTCGCCCTCGCGGCCGGGCTCTCGGCGCTGGCGGCCCTGGCCAACCCGTACGGCATCGGCCTGTACCGCCATGTCGTGGGCCTGCTCTTCTCGAGCGGGCTCACCACCATGATCAACGAGTACCAGCCGGCGCCCTTCGGCAGGCCGGGGGCCGAGATTCTCGAGTGGTTCCTGCTGGCGCTCGTGGCCTTGCCGGTGGTCTCCTCGCGGCGGATCGACCGCTACCCGCTCGTGCATGTCCTGGTTTGGCTGCACCTGGCCTTGACATCCATCCGCAATGCCCCGTTCTTCGCCATGGCGGCAGCGCCGGCAATCGCCTCGCTGATCGACGGCCTGCCGCTGTCGTCGCGGCGGTCGTGGAAGCCCGACGGCCGCGCGTCGGTCTGGCCAGCCGTTGCGGCAGCCGCATTACTCGTCGTGGCGGCGCGAGGCGTCTGGCTGGGCGGGTTCGACCCGCACAAGTGGCCGTTCGATGCCCTGGCGACCCTCGACCGCCAGCCGCTGTCCTCGCGATTGTTCCACGAGCAGGACTGGGGCGGCCTGATCGAGGCCCGGACGAGTCCGCTCCGGCGCACGTATCTCGACGACCGCTTCGAGCTGTTCGGCAAGAAGGCGATCGTCGAGTACGTCGAGGTGCTCACCGGCGGCCCGACGTGGGACGAGGTCGGCACGCGCGACCGGATCGACCTGGTCTGGCTCCGCCCCGATCGCGGGCTGGCGAAGCGGCTGAAGAAGGATCCGTCGTGGACTGTGTTGTTTGAGGACCGGGTGTCGGTCCTGCTGGCCCTGCGACCGCCGGGCGTCACGACGCGGGCGTCGCTGCGGACCGGTCGGAGTTCCGGGCCGACCTGGCTTTCGGCTCATCGGTAAGCGACGCGCGGATTGACCGGATCAGTTCTTCGCGCAGGGGGATGGTCCACTCGTTCTTCTGCCCAGACCGGGCGACGAACCGGCCCCAGGCGGCCCGCCAGTAGCTGTCCGGAATCTCAACCTCCGGAACGGTTGTGGGCATGAACCCGAGCTGGTTCAACTTTCCAGAGACCTGTCGAGAGACGATGTGGAGGGAAGTTTTCGCATTCGCCTCCTTCTGGATGAGCCCAACGACCTGGAACGATTGCCAGCCGGAGGGGACCTTGGGGTCGCCATGCGGCCCGATGATGATCAGACGCTCGAGGGAATACTCGCCAACCTCGATGTCGATGTGATCCGCCCCCGCCGATGGAGAAATGGATTCCGTCCGAAGGTTCGCGAACACCCGATTGGGGTACGGCGAGGTCTCGAATTCCACCGGTTTCGAGCCATAGGCCAGCGACGAGATCGCCAGGCCATTTTCGGAGTGTTCCTTCTCGGCCAATCGTCGGTCGTGTGCCAGGGAACTGAACGGCCGCCCTAACTCTAAGCAACACAACGAGTTCTGTTTGGCGGCCTTCCGCGGCGGATCTCATTGTCCTGCATCGACTTACGGAGGCTGTTCAATTCGCCCGGGACACCACCCGGTGGAGAACCTGACCGCCCTTCATATCGCCGTAACCGAGATCGAGGCGTGCCGGACCTCGGAACGGCCGCGGTCGGCCGTCCGAGGTGTCGGTCTCAGGCGGTCGGAATCACGCCGCGATCAAAAGCCCGTGAAGCCGCGGCGTTCGAGGTTCGTGTTGGGGACCCGGAACGGTTGCTTGAGCTTCTTCTTGGGCGGTGCGGTCGGGTCGGGCAGCGGGATGTTGCTGGGCCGGGCGCCGGTCCGGTGGTCGATGATGCGGAGCATGTTGGTGTCGACCGCCTGCCGGACGTGGGACTTGAGACCGTACTGCACGACCCTGGCCGGAATACTCGTGGGAGGTTGGCCGGGGCCGACCTGCTGCAGGACGGTGACGCCGCGGCCGCCCAGGCCGTAGGCGAAGATCACGTCGGTCTGGGAGTCATAGGTCCCGACGTCGGAGACGATGGTGAAATCCAGGCCCCTGTTGACCTGCACGTTGTCCCAGGCCTTGACCATGGTGCGCGCGGGGGTCTTCGGCGGCGAGCTCGGGGGTGGCGGGATCTCGACGATCCGGAGCATCTGGCTGGTGAGGTAGAAGCCGTCCTCGGACAGCTCGTGGTCGACATTCAGCTCGTCGGTGTGGTGAGCGACCTTCGAACGGACGAGTTCGATGTCGCCGAAGAACTCGGACCAGCGCTCCTGTCGGGTGTCGTTGGCCTGGCCGGTGCCGATCCGGCCCCTCATTGCGGTGCTGAAGTCGACCTGGGTCAGAACCAGGTCGGGAATCTTGCGCCGGACGACCGGCGAGGCCGGTTCGGCGGTGGAGCGTCCGCGGGTGGAGCGTCGGGCCGCGCGCTGGCCGGCCGCGCGCTGGCCGGAGCGGGCGGGCGGATCGGCTTCGCGGTCCGAAGCGCGGGCGGAGGTTGGTATCACCGTGCGATCGCCGGACTGCGTTCGCGTTCCGTGCGCCGGAGCCCGTCCGGTCGTGGTCGCGGCCGACGCGCCCCCTGACGACGCGGGATCGCCGCCGTCGCGGGCCGGCGAGGATCCGGCCTGGCCTTCCTTCTTGCTGTCATCCGGGCGGTCGTAGAGGAAGACGATGCCGGGGCCCGGGACAAAGAACTCGCCGGTGAGCCGGTTGTACTCGAGCCGGCCGAGGACGGGCGGCCGCTCCCTGGGCCGGATGGGGTCGCCGGGGCGATCCCAGGCGATGATCTTGTGCCGCTCGAGCACCACGGGCAGGTCGGGATCAACCTTCTGGTTGATCGCCACCGGGTTGCCAAAGCAGAAGAGCATCGCCAGGTCGACCCGCGATTCCTCGGGGGCCGCTCCCTCTTCGTTCTCAGCATCCCTGGGCTGGTCGGCGCGGATCGCCCCCGCGCCGGAGATGCTCGTACCCAGGTCGGCAAGCGGGACCTCGCGGTCGGTGAACACGACCATCTTCTGTTCGCAGTAGAGCACGGTATCGGTCATCTCGGCGCGGACCACGCCGAAGAAGTCGCCGCGGCCGGCGGGGTGTCCCAGCGTGTCCTTGCTCCGGCCGTTGAACCGCATTTCCTTCGTCCACGTGATGGTGAGCAGGTCCTTGTCGCCGACCACCCGCCCGGCGCGGGTCTTCGGCTTCGCGGGCGTCGGCGACTCGTGGACGCGGCTGGAGTCCGCGGCACGACCCGCCGCGGCGATGCCGGTGGACGCACCGCGGGTTGTGGAACCACGCCGGCCGATCGTCGAGGAGTCCACGGCGGGGGCCGACGTGCGCAGGCCGGTCCCCTGAACCGTGCGGACTCCAGGCGTCGTGGAGGAAGCGGTCCTCGTGGCGACCGGCATGCCCGTGTCGCGGACGACCGGCCTGGCGCCGGGGGCCGTCGACGCGGGCTCGCTCGAGTCGTCGGCGCCGGGGGCCGGAGCGGGTGCCTTGTCGGTCAGCAGGGCGCGGCTGGTCCACTGGCTGAGCGAGCCAGGCCCGACGCCCCAGACCCTGTCGCGAGTCTGGTCCAGCTCGAGGTATTCGCCTTCGATGGTCATGTCCGGGGTGGCGATTTTCGCCAGCGGCCAGGGGTTGGGGCCATGGACCTTCTCGGTCGGGTCGCGGTGGTAGACCTTCGCGTGGGCCTTCCCCTTGCCCGGGTTGTCGAGATAAACCGCCTCGGCGAAGATGTCCTGCTTGCCGGGTTTCGAGCCTTTTTTCCTGGGGTCGGCCGGCTTGTCCTGGTGGAGCGCCACGTTGCCGGTCAGCCACGCCTCGCGGACGTCGGCCTTGGCCTGGGCTGATTTGGGCGCCTCCTTCGAGTCGTTGGCGGCGGATTCCTCGGGGCTGCCCGTGGTGCCGGTGCCGGCGTCGGCGGTGAGTGTGGCGGGAGGGCCGAACGTAGGCTTTGGCTTTAGCTTCGGCTTCCGTTTCCGGCCCGCGTCGGGGTCCAGCCGCTGGCCGCGCGGCAGCGAGACCTTGGCCCAGATCCGGTCGGCCACGCCGGTCATGCTCGGCTCGGGATCGACGGGCGCCGAGGTCGAGTCGCCGGCGGCCGCCGATGGGGCGGAGCCCTTCGCCGTCTCGCCGGAGGGAGCGGCGGCGACGGTCGTTCCGCCCGCCTGGTCGGGCGTGCCGGATGCAGCGGCCGTCGCCGTGGTCTCATCGGGCGGCGGCGGATCGACCTCGACGAACGGCGCGTCGAGGGCCTCACGGGCCTCGATCCGACGGTTGGGTGCCATGAGGTGGACGTCGCGATACGCCATCAGCCGCTCGATCTGGAGGTTACCGCCGAGGCCGGTATCGGGCGTTGTGGTGGTCAAAGTCGATGTTGAGGCCGCCGCGGTTTTCTGCCTCGTCGAGCCACCGGCGCCGGAATCGGCGAAGGCCAACGCCGCGGCCGGCGACGTGACGGCCGCGGCTGTTGTCGTCGGTGGCAGCGACTGCGGCCGCAGCCAGACCTGAAGCTCGCGGCCGGCGTCGAGCGACGTCTTCTGGACCAGGTCGGCGAAATAGGGTCGCGTGCCGGTGAGCGTGACCTTCTTGCGTGCGAGTTTGCCATCGTCGCCCACGTAGTTCACGACGACCAGCTCGTTCTGCCACCTGGCCAGCCGCTCGACCGGCTCGTTCATCGACGGCCGGCTCTCCATCGTGCCGGGCCCGAGGGCGCGAATGTTGGCCAGGTCGAGCCCGTGGCCCTCGTCGAAGAGCGTGGCCGCCAGCATGACCACGTGAGTAACCGACCGGATCGGGCGACTGGCCGGGGGTGTTGCAGGGGCCGCGACACGGGTGGATCCGGTGTCTGTCGGCGTCTTCTCCTCTTCCTTCTCGTAGTCGATCTTCTCCATCCAGACCGGGCGGGTCCGGTCGCCGCGGAAGGTGGTGGTGTCGGCCAGGTAAGGTTTGTGGCGGTGGTGGATCAGCTCGCCGCAGCGCACCTTCGTGCCCTGCTGGCGGAGCTGGAGCCAGACGACGTGGCCGGTGGCGTGGGCCTTCTGAAGGGTCAGGTTGCCGAAGAGGCTCTTGCCGCCCTGCGAGTCGGCCGTCGCAGCGGTGTTGCCCTTCGCGGTTTCGGCAGCGGCGGGACCCGGCGCCGGCTTCTCACCGGCTTCGGCGATGGCTATCCCGCTGGCCGCTGCGGTGGCAGGCCTATCGGCTGGGGCCGCCGCATTGCCGGGACCATCGGCGGCGGCCGGCGGAGCGCCGGGGATCAGGGTCAGCCGGAGCGTGTCGCAGTCGAGCTGGTTGGGCTGTCGGTCGGGACGGCCGTGCAGCGCGACGACGTTCCGCTCGAAGCGGACCAGCGTCGGGGCCGGCGGCGCGGGGGGACCGACGGCGACCGGTAATTGCTCGGGCGGGAAGTCGACGCGCATCTGGCTGTCGCTCTGGATGTACAGCGGGGTTGGCTCGGCGGG
>JAKAUH010000184.1 GCA_021818605.1 Planctomycetota bacterium | reverse complement strand
ATAACATCGGCGTCCTTACGCTGACCGGCTGCCAGCTCGAGGACAACGCGGCGCCGCCTGCCAACTTCCTTTATCGCGGATTCGGCAGCTCTGGACCGGGGTCTGGCGGCGCCATCATCAATTACAATGGCACGCTCAACCTGGTCGATTGCACCTTGACCGGCAACTCGGCGAACGATGGCGGTGCCCTCTTCAATCAGGCATACTACGGCGCGAGTCAGATTTCGCTCACCGATTGCACGCTCACGGGCAACACCGCCGTCGGTTTTCACGGCTTTTTCGGCACCTACCAGCCCAGCGGCGGCGCCATCGCGAGCGATTCATTTTCCGCCGGCGCGACCACCCTCTCGCTCACCGACTGCACGCTCACGGGCAACACCGCCGGAACCAGCGGGGGCTCGGGCGGCGCCATCACGAGCTATTGCTCTTCGTCTTACGGCTATTACGGCCAGGCCACCGTCTCGCTCAAGGACTGCACCCTCAGCGGGAACGCGACCGGCGGCATCGGCGGCGCCGTGAACACGACATCCGGCACGCTGACCATGGACGACTGCACCCTCACCGGCAACTCCGCCGGGCAGGCGGGCGGCGGCGCGGGGATCAGCGGCACGGATACGCTGACAAACTGCACCATCAGCGGCAATACCTCCGGCAACGGCGGAGGCGTCGACGTTTACGGGACGAGCCAGCTCTCGATGAGCAACTGCACCGTGATGGGGAATACCGCCACGGGCGAGGGCGGCGGCCTGTTCGTCGAGGGCGTCCTCGTCATTCACAGCCCGTTCCGCACCTACACCACCGGCCCGGCGTCATTGACGCTCAACGGTGTGACGATCAGCGGCAACTCGGCGGCCCAGGGCGGCGGGATCTATAACGCCGGCACCCTCACCGCCGGGGGCATCATGGTGCTGGGCAACTCCGCGGCCACCGGCGGCGGCATCGACAATGCCGCCGGCGCCACCGCCACGATCAGCGACTCGATGATTGTCGCCAACGCCTCCACGGGCGACGGCGGCGGCATTGCCAACGCCGGCACGCTCTCGGTGACCGACACCACCATCGTCGGCAACACCGCCGCGGGCGACGGCGGCGGGGTGGACAACAGCGGGACGGCGGCGCTCGTGGACTGCCACGTCTCGGGCAACTCGGCGGCCTCCGGCGGCGGGATCTATGCGGCGCCCGCCGGGACAGTGAAATTGACCCAGACTCTCGTCGTGGGCAACAGGAAGGACAACGTCGTCGGGACGGTCACGTTTGAGTGATGCCCGAGCCGACCGGACCGGACCGGACCGGACCTCCCGGAACCAGGGTAGGATCCCAACACCGCGCGACCAGGGTCGGCCGGTGCCATCGGCTCGATGGCGTCGGACCTGGCCGCGGCCCATCCGGTTTGCGGGGGAACGGCAAGGTCCAGGGCCAGGCCCCGTGACGACCCGGCGGGGTCAACCGCCGCCCGGACATCGCTACCGCACCATCGTCACTTCCGGCCCGTCCGATAGTCGGCCCGGGCGGCGCGCCGGTTTCGGGCGGATGCAGGATATGGTCCTCGCCGATCTAGCTCGATACAATAAAGGGTTAGGGTAGCTGGTGAACGTCGGAATCGCTGGGCTGTCCCGCGGGTGGACGGCGCGTGGCCCGATGTCGCGTCCGGATTCTCGGGGGAGGCCGACGATGAGTTCGCAGCGAGGGGGCAGAGTCCGGATCGGAGCGAGGTTCCTGGCAGCGAGTTTCGTGATGCTCGTGGCCGGCACCGGCAGCGCCTTCGCCCAGCCGGGGTTCGGGCCGGACCCCTTCTGGCCGTATAACTCGCAATACGCCCCATACGCTCGCCCGGTCGGCCCGGCCGATCCGGTCGGTGGCGGAGCGATGAGGGGGAACCAGGCCGCCTTCCGGGGCGCCAATCAATTTCAGGACTATCTCGACAACCTGCAAGGCAGCGCCGGGCGGAACTTCAGCGACCGGGCGACCGTCGGGACCCCGTATTACCGCTCGTCCGTCAGCCCCGATTTCAGCTTGCGCGGCCGAGCGACGAGCCGCCAGTATCAGCCGAACTCGTCGGAGGCCAACGCCAGCTTCGACATGGCCCAGCGCAGGGCGTCCGAGAAGTATTTCGCCTATTCCTCCGAGCGCGATCCCGCGCGCCGGCGAGAACTGATGAAGGAATACCGCGACGCGCGCCGGGACGCGTCACGGGCGCTCAACACGCGCGCCCGGACCCCCAGCTCGCTCACGCCGTCGCGCGCCGGGACAGGCGTTCGCGGCGCCGCCAGGATGGGCGTTGACGCGGCCGCAGGCGCCGGAGCGGGCGCCGGCCGTTCGGCCACTGCCCGCCGAAGCCGGATCGGCCCCCCGCCCGCGATCGACTCCGGGCCGTCGGGCCGCGCGTCGGGATCGACCCGCCGACGCGGGAGGAGCAGCAGTCCCAGCTCGGTGCTCGAGCGATCCCAGGCCATGGACCGATACCTCTCCGGCGGGGCCAGTGCCTCGCCGCGCCGGTCCCGGATCCGCTCCGGCGCGGCCTCCCGCACCGCGACGCCTCGCCCGAGCTCGCCGTGATCGGATCGCCGCTCCGACCCGAACCCGCTGACGTCGTCGGGATCCGGGAAGGACACAGCCTCGTCCGAGCCTTCCCCGCCGTTCGTCACGAGCCTCGCCCTCCCAGACCGGCCGGGAAGCATTGGCGGGCTCGTGAATCAGAGACCGGATCCATCCGGAAACCCGCCCGGATTCGCCTCGCCGCCGAGAGGAAATCGGTAGCTCGTTGACGGGCATTTTTTGTTCCTTACAATAGGGGCACGTCGCGGGGCCCACCCCCGCGTCGTGACGTTCCCCGCGGAGCCTCCCGAGACAGGCATCCCCGGCATGCCCTCCGCTGGAACTCCAGGACGGTCGATCCCGGCCACGGCCAGGATTTTTTTTGGCACGACTTTGTGAAACCCTTCACAAAGTGGGTGCCTGAATCGTGAGGCGGATTGATGGGTGAACAATACACGCCGATCTTCATATTCCTGGTCCTGGCGATCGGGGTCGGCCTGAGCATGGTGATCCTGAGCGCCAGTCCGTTCATGAACCCGCGGAAGAAGACGCGGGTGAAGCAGATGCCCTATGAGTCGGGAATGGACCCGATCGGCGACGCGCGGCAACGGTTCGACGTACGGTTCTACCTGATCGCGATCGTGTTCCTGCTCTTCGACGTCGAGCTTCTGTTCCTTTACCCGTGGGCGGTCGCCCAGTGGAGCGGCATGGACGGCGTGGTGGCGCGCACGGCCAATTCGCCCGCGTCGGTGATGGCGGCGGGCACTGTCGGCGAGACCCACGGGCTGGTCGTGCCGGTGCCGGTGGCGGGTATTCCCAGGGAGTTCCGCTGGCTGGTCTTCACGGAAATTCTGGTTTTCATCGTGATCCTGGCCGCGGCATTCGCGTATGCGTGGCGGAAGGGGGTATTCGAATGGCGGTAGGCAGGGACCCCAGGGCCGTCCCGCAGCAGCCCATGGCCGGCGGCGGCGCCTCGCTGACGCTCCAGCCGGCCGAGACGCTGGAGGTGCCCGAGAACACGATGGTCACGACGATCGACTCGGTCGTGAACTATCTGCGCAAGTACAGCCTCTGGCCGATGCCGTTCGCCACGGCCTGCTGTGGGATCGAGCTGATGGCCGTCGGCGCCAGCCGGTTCGACATCGCCCGCTTCGGCGCCGAGGTGATGCGGTTCACCCCGCGGCAGTGCGATCTGTTGATCGTCGCCGGCCGGGTGGCGATGAAGATGATGCCCGTGCTCCAGCGGATCTGGCAGCAGATGCCCGAGCCCAAGTGGTGCATCAGCATGGGTGCCTGTGCGTCCACCGGCGGGGTGTTCGACACCTACGCGGTGGTGCAGGGGATCGACCGGTTCATCCCGGTGGATGCCTACATCCCCGGCTGCCCGCCCCGGCCCGAGCAGATCCTTCGCTCGCTGATGGACATGCAGGCCAAGATCCAGAAGGGCGGGACCGTGGTCGGCACGAGCGGCCTGCCCGAGCTGCTGGAGCGGGAAAAGTACATCGCCGAGAAGCGGATGGCGCCGATCGGCCATGCCATCGCGTCGGAGCGAGGCGACGAGGACCGGTTCGGCTATCGCCTGCCCGGCGGCCCGGCACCCCTGAGCGCCGAGGAGTCGCGATGAGCACGGCAACCACCGAGGAATCGACCGCGTCCGACCCCCACGCCGAGACCCTGGCGGCGCTCGAATCCGCCCTGGGCGAGGGGGTCTTCACCACGTCCCGCTTCCGCCACAACGTGCGGATCTTCATCCCGCCGGCGCGGCTGCACCAGCTCCTCGGCGTGCTGAAGTCCCAATGCGGCTTCGACTGGCTGATCGAGGTCGGCGGCACCGACTACCAGGGCTATCCGGGTCGGACCGGGACGCGGTTCGAGGTCCATTACGTCCTGCGAAGCACGGCGACCGGCCGGTTCCTGGTCGTCAAGACGGGCGTCGACGACCCGGACCCGACCATCCCGTCGGTCGTGCCGATGTGGCCGGGCGCCAACTGGATGGAGCGCGAGGTGTTCGACATGTTCGGCATCCGCTTCGACGGCCATCCCGACCTCCGTCGAATTCTCATGCCCGAGGGATTCGCCGCATTCCCTCTTCGCAAGGATTACCCGCTCCGGGGCCGGGGCGAGCGGCACAACTTCCCGCGCCTCACCCGCCGTGATACCTGAGCCCGCTTGTGCCGGCGCCCGGCGCCTCGGCCAAGCTCACTCGTGCGACGACCCGCGGTTTGGATTGATCAAAGGATAAGAGACCAGCGATGTCCGCCCAATTGCTCGACGAGCCCGATCTCGACCTGGAGCCCGAGCCGCAGCAGGCGACCTGGACGCTCAACTTCGGCCCGCAGCATCCCGCCACCCACACGACCCTGCGGCTGATCCTTGAGCTCGACGGCGAGCGGATCGTCAAGGCGACGCCCGACATCGGCTACCTGCACTCGGGCTTCGAGAAGCTCGGCGAGCACCTGACGTTCAACCAGTACGTCACGATCGCCGACCGGAAGAACTACATCAGCCCGCCGATGAACGAGGTGGCGTGGCACAACGCCGTCGAGACGCTGCTCGGCATCGAGCTGACGCCGCGATGCCAGTACATCCGCGTGATCATCTCCGAGCTGGCGCGGCTGAGCGACCATCTGCTCTGTACCGGGGCGGCGGCGCTTGACCTGGGGGCGTTCACGGCGTTCCTGTACGCGTTCAACCTCCGCGAGCTGATCTACGATGTTTACGAGGAGATGTCGGGCTATCGCTTCCACCCGGGTTACACGCGGGTGGGCGGCCTGCTGTACGACTTCAACGATCGCGTGTTTACCCGGATCGACGCGGTGCTCGAGAGCTTTCCCAGGGTCGTCGCCGACATGGAGAAGCTGCTCTTCCGCAACCGGATCTTCCTCGACCGGCTGCGGGGGATCGGCGTTCTGAGCAAGGAAGACGCGATCGCGCACTCGTGCAGCGGGCCGATCGCGCGGGCCAGCGGGGTGACGTACGACATCCGCAAGGACAACCCCTACTACGTCTACCCCGAGCTGGATTTCGAGGTCCCCTACACGACAGAGGGGGACTGCTGGGCGCGGTTCATCGTGCGGATGGAGGAGATGCGGCAGAGTCACCGGCTCATCCAGCAGTGCATCAAGAAGATGCCGGGTGGCCCGGTGAACGTGCCGATCGCCGAGAAGTTTCCGCTGCCCGACAAGCTGACGACCTACAACAGCATGGAGGGGCTGATCCAGCACTTTGAGCTGATCATGCCCAACCGGGGGATCGAGGGCCCGCGCGACGAGGTGTATGCCTCGGTCGAGTCGCCGAACGGCGAGCTGGGCTACTACCTGGTTTCTGACGGCTCGCAGTTCGCCTGGCGGGTACGCACCCGCCCGCCGTCGTTCATCCACTTCTCGGTCTTCCCCAAGCTGATCAAGGACCACCTGCTGGCCGACGTCGTGGCCGTCCTCGGGAGCCTGAGCATCATCGCGGCCGAGCTGGACCGCTGATCGGGGTCGCCGCCGACAGGAAAGAGAGAAGGACATCCGTGGAAGCGAAGCGAACGCAGATGCTGGACAACCGGACGCGGGACGAGATCCGCGCCCTGTTCCCCCGCTACCCAAGCAAGCGCGCCGTGACGCTGCCGGCGCTCCACCTGGTGCAGGAGCGGCTCCGCTGTGTCCCATACCAGGCCAT
>JAKAUH010000647.1 GCA_021818605.1 Planctomycetota bacterium | reverse complement strand
AGGCGCACTGCCGCGTGATCTTCACCGGGTCCGACTCCGAGCGGCCGCTGATCGAATCGATCCGGGCGACGATGGCCGCGCCGTCGTTCTCGATGGCCGGCGAGCTGCGCCTGGCCGAGCTCGCTGCCCTGATCGAGCAAGCACCGCTGTTGATCTCGAACAACACCGGCCCGGCGCACGTCGCGGCCGCGGTCGGTACGCCCGTGGTCGACATCTACGCGCTGACGAACCCCCAGCACACCCCCTGGCAGGTTTCCAGCCGAGTTCTCAATCACGAGGTCCCATGCCAGCCCTGCTACAGGAGCGTCTGCCCCGAGGGGCACCACGATTGCCTGCGGCTCGTCCAGCCGGAAGAGGTCTATCGCGCCGCGCTCGACCTGCTCGACCTCGGCTGAGAATCCGATCGAGTCGAATCGCATCCCGCTTCAGGAGGCCAACGAACGATGGACACGCTGGGCATCAACGCCGCCTATCACGACCCGGCCGCCTGCCTCGTCCGCGACGGCCGCGTGATCGCCGCGGCCGAGGACGAGCGGTTCACCCACGTCAAGCACGGCAAGCGTCCTGTCCCGTTCGCCGCGTGGGAGCTGCCATTCCACGCGATCGACTATTGTCTCGGGATCGCCGGCATCGACCTGGCCGACGTCGACCACGTCGCCTACTCGTACGATCCCTATCTGCTCCTTGGCCGCCATCGCGACGCCGACTCGATCCCGATCCCGCTTCAGAAGATCGCCCCGGCGCCGGAGTGGGAATCGCCCTGGGCTCCGCTTTTCCTCTCGTCGATCGTGAATGCCCCCGGCCAGCTCCTGGACGGCGCGCCGCACCACCTGGAGGCGCGATTCCGCAACGCGCGGGACCACGCGCGGTTCCGCTGGCATTTCGTGGCGCACCACCTGGCGCATGCGGCCAGCGCGTTCCACGCGTCGCCCCTCGAAAAGGCCGCCGTGATGACGCTCGACGGCCGCGGCGAGCGGGCGACGACCGGCTACGCCGTCGGCCAGGGGATCGCGCTCGAATGGCTGGGGCAGGTCCACATGCCCCACTCGCTAGGGATCCTCTACGAGCAGGTGACGAGCTACCTGGGCTTTTTGCACTCGTCCGACGAGTACAAGGTGATGGCCCTGGCGTCGTTTGGCAAGCCGAGATATGTCTCGGAATTCACCTCGATGATCCACCTTGGGCCGGAGGGGAAGTACACGATCGACCCGCCGCGGCTGGAGGAGCGGTTCGGCCCGGCGCGATTGCGGGGCGGCCCGCTCGAGGCGCGGCACTTCGACATCGCGCACTCGCTCCAGGTCGTGCTGGAGGACACCGTGATCGAGCTGGCGCGCTGGCTCCGTGGCGCCTCGGGCTGCCGAGATCTCTGCATGGCCGGCGGGGTCGCGCTCAACTGCGTGATGAACGCCCGGCTCCGCGACCGAGGGCCGTTCGAGTCGATCTGGGTCCAGCCCGCCGCGGGCGACGCCGGCACCGCGCTGGGCGCCGCGCTCTGGGTCGATGCCCGCGAGCGCCCGGGCGCCGGGCGCGACTGGGCGATGGACCACGCCTTCCTCGGCCCCGAGTACGGCGAGGCCGAGATCGACGCGTTCCTCAAATGGTCCAGGCTCCCGTATCGTCGGATGGAGAATGTCCCCGAGGAGGCCGCCGCAATCCTGGCGCAGGACCGGGTCGTCGGCTGGTTCCAGGGCCGGATGGAGTTCGGCCCTCGGGCGCTGGGCGCCCGGTCGATCCTGGCCTCGCCACTGCACGCCGAGATGCAGGCCCGGCTCAACGAGATCAAGGACCGCGAGGACTTCCGCCCCGTCGCGCCAGTCGTTCTGGAGGAAGAGGCGGCGGAGTGGTTTGAGGGCGCACAGGTCTCGCCGTTCATGCTGTTCGTCTTCGACGTGAAGGCCGACAAGGCCGACCGGATCCCGGCCGTGCGCCACACCGACGGCACCTCGCGGATCCAGACGATCCGCCGCGACCAGAACCCGATCTATTACGACCTGATCCGGGCATTCCAGCGCCGTACGGGGGTGCCGGTGCTGGTGAACACGTCGTTCAACACGCGGGGCGAGCCGATCGTCTGCACGCCGCGCGACGCGGTCGAGAGCTTCTGGACCTCGCCGCTCGATGCCCTGGTGATCGGCCCGTTCCTGCTCGAGAAATCGGGAGGCGGCTGAGATGAGGATCTCGGTCATCGTGCCGACTTACCGCCGCCCCAAGCTGCTATCGCGCTGCCTCGACGCGCTCGCGCGCCAGGACCTCGAGCCGGGTGAGTTCGAGGTCGTGGTTGTCGACGATGCCGCAAGCGACTCGACCTGCCGCCAGGTTGAGGACTGTGGCGCAGTGTGCCCCATGGCGGTTCGTTATCTCGCGGTCCACGGGCGGCACGGTCCGGCGGCCGCGCGCAACCTCGGCTGGCACGCGGCGCGGGGCGAGGTGATCGCGTTCACGGATGACGACTGTGTGCCCGACCCCTCGTGGCTCTCGGCGGGCCTCGCGGCGATGGCGGACGGTGCCGCGGCGGCATCGGGTCGGGTCGTCGTGCCACTAGCCCCCTGCCCCACCGATTACGAGCGCGACGCCGCCGGCCTCGAGGGGGCCGAGTTCGTCACGGCCAACTGCTTCTGCCGGCGCGAGGCGCTCCTGGCCGTCGGCGGCTTCGACGATCGGTTCGCGGCCGCCTGGCGCGAGGACAGCGACCTGCACTTCTCGCTGCTGCGGGCAGGCCTGGCGATCGTGCGGGCCGAGGGTGCCGTCGTGGTCCATCCGGTGCGACCGGCGCCCTGGGGCGTCAGCCTGCGGCAGCAGCGCAAGAGCCTGTTCGACGCCCTGCTTTACAAGAAGCACCCGACGGCCTATCGCGAGCGGATCCGCCCGGGACCGCCCGCCGAGTATTACGCCATCGTCACGGCGCTCGCCGTCGCGGCAACCGCGGTCGGACTGGGCCGGATGCCACTGGCCGCCGCCTCGGCGGTGATCTGGGCCGGGCTCACCGCGCGCTTCTGCGCCCGACGGTTGCGCGGGACCACAACGACGCCCGCGCACGTGCTCGAGATGATCGCCACCTCGGCCCTCATCCCGCCGCTGTCAATCTTCTGGCGGCTCTACGGGGCCTTCAAGTTTCGCGTCGTCTTCGCCTGATGGCTGGGGGAATCATGGATACAGCGACAGCGACCGAGAGAGCGAATGCGACCGCTACCCTGACGCCGCCCTTGCCGCGCTTCCTCCAGGTCGAGGCCGTCGGCCAGTGCAACCTGCGCTGCCAGATGTGCGCGATCCAGTTCCGCCGCGACGGCCCGCCGCACGGCCCGCCCGCGTTCATGGACTTCGCCCTGTTCCAGCGGCTGATCGACGAGTTCCCCGGGCTCGAGCGGCTCCAGATCCAGGGACTCGGCGAGCCGATGATGCACCCGCGGTTCTTCGACATGGTCGAACTGGCCGTCTCGCGGGGGATCCGCGTGAGCACCAACACGAACCTCACCTATCTCAATCCCCGTCGGGCCGAGCGCTGCGTGACCAGCGGTCTCGATGAGCTTCATGCCTCGGTCGATGGCGCAACCGCCGCGACCTACGAGCGGATCCGCGTCCGCGCCCATTTCGACCAGGTGATCGGCAATCTCGAGGGCCTGGTCGCCGCGAGACGACGGCTCGGGCGCACGCTGCCCCGCATCCGGCTGGTCGCGGTCGCGATGCGGCAGAACCTCGCCGAGCTGCCCGACCTGGTCCGGCTGGCACACCGGCTGGCGATCGATACGATCTTTGTCCAGCACCTCTGCCACGACTTCGGCGAATCCAGCCTGCCGTCGCACTATCGCCCGATGCGCGATTTCGTCGAGGCTGAGACCCTGCTGCACGAGGACTACGAGCGCGTCCAGCAGGTCTTTGACGATGCCCTGGCGGCCGCGCGCGAGCTGGGAGTCGACCTCCGCCTGCCCAGGACCCGGCCGGTCGATCACCCGCCCGGTACGCCCGGCCCCGAGCGCTGTGACTGGCCCTGGCAAGGGGCGTATGTCAGCTATCAGGGAGATCTGATGCCCTGTTGCATGGTCGGCACGCCCGACCGCGCCACCCTCGGCGACATGGCGGCCGACGGCGCCTCGGCCGTGTGGAACGGCGACGCCTATCGCGCCTTCCGCGCTGCACTGTCCTCCGACTCGCCACCGGAGATCTGCCGCTCGTGCGCGATCTACTCGGGCACGTTCTAACTCCGACGGCCGGTTTTCCCGCTTGCGCTGGTGCTCGTACCGGTCGACCGTCGGACCGGGATCGCCGAGTGCGGAGTCCGGGCCATCGCGATCGGCGCGGCCGGCGGCGGCGCGCTCATGGCGATCGCCTCGATGGTCTCGGCACCCAGGCGATCGAGCGCGCCGGCGAGCTGCTCGACCCGCGACTGCACTCCATCATAGGCCACCAGCGCGAGCGTCGCGATCACGAGCCCGGTCGACAGCGGAGCCAGCGCCGATGCCACCGCCGGGCCCCACGCCGCGCCCGCAGAGACTCCCGGTCCGGCCCCGGTCGCTGCCGGGATCGACTCGAGCGCCCGGCCGAGCGCGAACAGGGTTCCCAGCACGCCGAGCAACGCCGACAGCGCCGCGGCCCGCCGCAAGGTCCCGACGTTGCGGTTCAGCCGATCGGTCTCGACCCGGTGTGCCATCCCCACGGCGCGCTCCAGGTCAGCCGCAGGGCGACCCCACCGCCGCACGGCCGCCAGCGCGACTCGCGCCGCCGGGCTGGGGTTCCGCTCGCAATGGTCGAGCGCCTGGCCGCCGTCGAGCCGCTCGTCATGCAGGTGGTCGACGAACCTCGCCGTGAAGGCCGGCGGCACGACCTGACGCAGCCGGAGCCGAAATATCCGCTCCAGAAGCACGAAGCTCGCGAGCCCGCCGCAAGCGGCCAGCCCGCCCCACGTCACCCGCTCCGATGGCGGCGTCCGGCGATACCAGTCCGCCAGCCAGCGCACGGCCCGATCCGCCTCATGCCCGATCCGCTCGCGCACCGTTGGACGTTCGCCGGCCGAACCGACCTCGTCGGCGCTGACGGTCCGATCGGTCGCGAGGAATAATCCGATGGCGACGGCCGACGCCGCCAGCCAGAGGCTAGGCCGCTTCCCGCGGTTCATGAATGGGATCCCTCCTGATGGTCTATCCCGAAAGGGGCGAGCGGGCGCCCCGCACCTTCTGATACTTACTTCGTACTTTGGCCCGGCTGCGGTGCAGGGATTGTTCCCCGCCCTCGTCGTGTTCGAGGCATTGCGTCGGCCGGCCCGCGTGCCGGTGCTGATCTACGAGGTCTTTCCTGGATCAGTTGCCCCGGCGGATTGCGCCGGCTTTGCGGCCTGCTTTCGCGCCGACTCGCCGCGGGTTCTGGCGGTCGCCGCGGCCGGGTCTTTCGGGAACCGCGCGATCAGACGGTCGTAGGTCTCGACCGCGTCGGCCCACTGGCCGAGCCGCTCGTAGACCTTGCCGGCCTCGAGCAAGGCCGCGGCCTGCCATCGCGGCGTATCATACAGGATGTCCACCTGGAGGAACTCGCGGAGCGCCTCGCGCAGGTGGCCCTCGTGGAAGAATGTCTCGCCTCGCATGAGTTGCGCCTGTGCGGCCAGCTCGCCCCCGCGCCGCGCGGCCACCACCGCCTGGAACGACTTCCGGGCGTCTTCCAGTCGGCCCAGGCCCATGTTCGCCTGACCCTGGGCATAATCCAACTCGGCGTTCGCCCGATCGTCCGGCTTCAGCTCGCCGCGAAGGGCCTGGATCTCGGGGACCAACTCCTTCCACTGTCGCAGCACCACCCGGCAGCGGATCTGCTCGAGCCGGACCGACCGGCGCAATCCGGGCGGGTCGTCGGGCCGGGCCGGCTCGGCCAGCAGCGCGGCGAAGTCCCTCCCGGCCGCGGCCGCATCGCCGAGCTGGAGCACCGCCTCGGCACGAAGGAACTGGGCCTCGCGGCGGTAGGGATTGTCGGGAAACCGCGTGAGCAACCGATCAAACGTCGTCGCGGCGGCCTTCCAGTCCTTCAGCTCGGCCTGCGACCTTCCCAGCCGGTAGAGCACCGCCGGCATCAGCCGGGCCGACGAATCGACTCGAGCCGAACCCGAGGTTTCCGAGGCGAGCGGAGCGAGCAGCCGGACGACCTCGGCGTGCCGGCCGTCCTGGTTGGCCGATTCGGCCAGGTTGAAGCGGGCCTCAGCCGCGTGCGGGCTGTCGGGGTATTTGTCGA
>JAKAUH010000528.1 GCA_021818605.1 Planctomycetota bacterium | reverse complement strand
ACCGCGCGGATACCGATCCAGTTCCTGGGGCAGATCGCCACGGTCGTCTATTGCCGATGGCGGCGGCCGGACGTGAAGCTCCCGTTTCGGATGTGGCTGTACCCGCTGCCGGCGCTGGTGGCACTGGCGGGATGGCTGTATGTCTTCGTGGCCTCCACGCCGCAGGTGGTCATGTACGGGCTCGGTTCGATCGTCCTGGGGGTCGCGGCCTTTGGGGCGCGCGAGGCCTGGATGACGCGAGCGAGCTCGACCCTGGCCTCGGAACCTGGTGGATCGCTTGCGTCCGGGGCCCCGGGCGAGTAACATCGTGACAATTCCTTGTTGTGGATAACGATTTGCCCCGAGGGACCGATGTCGCTGGACAAGAGCCTCAAGAAATCTCAAAGCATGGCGCGCGCACGAAATGTCCTCACGCGGGCGGAGCGCCTGGCGGTGTTGCAGGAAGACGAGCGCTGGACGCCTCAAAAGGGCGTGTATAACCTGCCGAAGACGAAATACCGCCGGCTGGCGCCGGGCCAGTCCGGCCCGAAGCGCCCCTCTGCCCAGGGTTGAGCCGACCGCCCGGGGTTCCGCCTTTCGGGCCCCCTATCCGTCCTTGCGCGACGGCAGTCGCGGGTGTCCGTCCGATCCGGGGATCTTCCCCGGCGTGCGGCGGCCATGCGCTCGACCGGGCACCCGGCTGGACGAGCCTGTTAGCGGTCAGTGGGCAGTTCGTTGATCGTGGCGATGATGGAGAAATCCTGGTCCGTCAGCCCGCCGACGTCATGGGTCGAGATCTCGATCCGCACGGAGCGGTACGAGACGATCAGGTCGGGGTAGTGATCGTGCTTTTCGAGCACGACCGCCACCTGGTTAAGGAACTCCATGGCGCGGCGGAAGGACGGAAACTGCCAGGTCCGCACCAGCATGTCGCCGTGGCGATCCCAGCCCCTGGCCATGGGGAGCCTGGCGAGGATCTCCGGTTCACTGAGCTTGGACATGGGAACCATCCTGTTCAGAGCTCGGGATGGTAAGCCGGCTGGAATCGGAAGTTCCCGGGCTGTCGGCCGGCCCGTCCCGCTGTGATCCTTTATTATTTCGTGTTGGATCGGCCTCCACAAGTCACGAGCGCCGGGCGGCACACGACGCTGACGGGAGGACGGCCGGATGAGCCTGGGGATGACGCTCGCTGCGATCTCGGCGGCCGTCGTCGTCGTCAGCGCGCTCGGCGGGATCCTGCCGCTGGCGCTCATGCTCAATCATACCCGCCTTCAAGTGTACCTGAGTTTCTCGGCGGGCACGATGCTGGGCGCCGCGTTCTTCCACATGCTCCCCGAGGCCGTCCGCCTGGGATCGCCCGGAACGGTCTACTGGGCCGCGGCGGGACTCCTGGCACTGTTCTTCCTCGAGCGATTCTTCTCGTTCCACCGCCACGAGTCGCACGACCCGCACACGTGCACCCCGCAGGAAGCGACCCATGGCCACGGCCACGACGGTCCACACCGAGAGCTGCCGGGCAGTCGGAGCAAGCCATTCCCGCAGTCGCCGCGGGCTCTGAGATGGGGGCCGGCGGCCATCGGCCTGGCGGTGCATTCCCTGGTCGGAGGCGTGGCCCTGGCCAGCGCGGTGGCGGCCGATTACGAGGTCGGCCGGGGTATCCTGGGCGCCGGCATGGGAGTGTTCGTGGCGACCCTCGTCCACAAACCGGCCGACGCGCTGACCATCACCTCGCTGATGCTGGAATCGGGCGTCGAGCGGAAATTCGCACACGCGATCAACCTGGCGTTCGCGCTCATGATTCCCGTGGGAGTGGTGCTGTTCGCGGCCGGGTCGGGCGAGTTTCTGCCGGCCGCGCCGGGCGCTCCGACCGCTGCGGCCCTGGCCTTCTCGGCGGGCACGTTCCTGTGCATCGCGCTGAGCGACGTCCTGCCCGAGCTCCATTTCCACTCGCACGACCGGCTCAAGCTCTCGGCCGCGTTGCTGGCCGGCGTGGGCCTGATGGCCGCCACCGCCCTGATCGAGCCCCCGAATCCCGACCACGCCACCGGAGAGCGGGCCTCCTACGCGCCCTGCGAGTCGCGACCGGTGGTCCAGGCGCGCTGGTGGTGGTTCCAACTCGACCTGCGGCCGGCGCACGGCACCCCAGCGCCCGTGGATGATCTTGACGATCCAGGACGGGATTGGTTTGACTCGGAGGAACAGACGTGAGGAACGCAGAACACCCCGCCGGACCGCACCGAGGATTCGCTGCCATGTCCATGAAGAATGCCGTCGTCGCGAAGGCCCGCGGGCTTGCCTTCGCGGTCCTCCCCCTGGTCCTGCTGACCCTGGGCGATGCCGCCCGCGGCGGAGAGCCGAAGGTTCTCGGCGTGGCGACCATCCGCGGGCTGGACGGCCAGCCGATCGAGCTGACCCCGCCGGCCGGCGGCGCCTCGGTCGTGGTGTTCTATTCGTCGGAGTGCCCGATCTCGAACGCGTACAGCCCGACGTTTGACGAGCTACGCAAGCGTTTCGCCGGGCGGCCGGTGAAGTGGACCGGCATCTGCGTCGATCCTGACCTGACGGACGCGGAGGTGCGGGCCCACGCGCGTGACTTCAAACTCATTTTCGCCGTGGCCCGGGATCGTCACGGGGCGTTCGCCCGCAAGATCGGCGCGACGATGACACCCGAGGCGTTCGTGCTGGATGACCATCGGCGGATCCGCTACTACGGCCGGATCGACGACCAGTTTGCCGCAAGAGGCGTCCGGAACGCTGCGCCCACCGGTGCCGACCTCCGCGACGCGATCGCCGCCGTCCTCGACGGCAAGCCGGTCGCCGCCCAGCATGTGCCGGCGGTCGGCTGCCCGATCCCCGAGCCGCCCGAATCGGTTCCCCAACCGACCTATTCCCGCGATGTCGCCCCGATCCTCCAGAAGAATTGCCAGGAGTGCCACCGCAGGGGTCAGGTCGCGCCGTTCGCACTCGAGACCTACAAGCAGGCACGCAAGCGCGCGTCCGACATTGCCTCGGTCGTCGAGGAGCGCCGGATGCCCCCTTGGAAGGCCTCGCCGCATTATGGAGTCCAGTTTCGCGGCGACCGGTCGCTTGCCGAGAAGGACATCGCCACGCTGATCGCGTGGTCCGAGTCGGGCGCGCCTGAGGGCGACCGCGGCGAGCTCCCGCCCAATCCGAAATTCTCCGACGACTGGGCACTCGGGAAGCCCGACCTGGTCCTCGACATCGGCACCGACTTCCAGGTCCCGACCACGGGCGACGATATCTATCGATGTTTTGTCGTGCCAACCAACCTGGCCGAGGATCGTTATGTCACGGCGATCGAGTACCGCGTGGGCAATCGCCGCGTGGTGCATCACATCCTGGCTTATGTGGACATCTCGGGCCAGGCGCGCAAGCGGGACGCGGCCGATCCAGGCCCGGGCTTTTCGTGCTTCTCCGGCCCGGGCGAGCCGATCCACGGCGACCTCGGCGGTTGGGCGCCGGGAATCGAGGCCCGCCCGCTGCCCGACGGCATCGGCCGATCGCTCCCGAAGGGCGCCGACGTCATCATCCAGGTGCACTACCACGCCAGCGGCAAGCCCGAGACCGACCGCACCCGCATCGGCCTGCACTTCGCCCGCAAGCCGGTTCGCCAGATCTTGCACTGGGCCGCCGCCGTGAATCCTCACCTCGAGCTGCCGCCCGGGCAGCCCGATGTCGAGATCAAGGCCGCCTGGAAGGCGCCCGTCGACCTCGTCGCCCACGCCGTGACGCCTCACATGCACCTGCTCGGCCGCGACATGGAAATGTTCGTGACGCTCCCCAATGGTCGCACCCAGGAGCTGATCAAGATCGACGACTGGGACTTCAACTGGCAGTACTCCTACTTCTTTCGGAAGCCCATCGACCTGCCCAGGGGCTCGATCCTGAACGTCGTGGCGCATTACGACAACACCGACTCGAACCCGCGCAACCCGAATCATCCGCCGAAGCTGGTGAAATGGGGTGAGGCGACCACGGACGAGATGTGCATCGGCTTCATCGCCGTTACCAAGAAGGATCAGGACCTGACCCGCCCCGGCGAGAAGGACGACCTCCTCGAAATCTTCGCCCAGCAGCGTGCCCGGTTCCAGCAGGCCCTGAAGGACGCCCAGGAGCGCGACAGGAAGGCCCGCGCGGCCGGCGGCGGCAAGTAGCTCGCGGCTCGGGTGTCGATAGCCGTGGCCGGCCGGGTGGACCGTATGGCGGAATCAAAACCCACACCGACTCTCGACCTCGTCGTCGGCACGGCCGGTCACATCGACCACGGCAAGACCTCTCTTGTGCGCGCCCTGACAGGCGTGGATACCGATCGTTTGCCCGCCGAAAAGCAGCGCGGGATCACGATCGACCTGGGCTTCGCGGCGCTCGACCTGGGGAATTACCGGCTCGCGATGGTCGACGTGCCGGGACACGAGCGATTCATCCGCAACATGCTCGCGGGCGCATCGGGCCTGGATCTGGCGCTTTTGATCGTCGCGGCGGACGACTCGGTGATGCCCCAGACCCGCGAGCATCTGGAGATCCTCCGCCTGCTCGGGCTCTCCGGCGGCGTGGTCGCCATCACCAAGTGCGACCTCGTCAATCCCGGCTGGGTCGACATGGTCGAGGAGGATATCCGGTCCCTGGTCCGCGGGACGTTCCTCGAAGGCGCCGCGATCGTACGGACCTCGGCGCCATCGGGAACGGGAATCGACGAGCTGAGGCGGGCGCTCGAATCGCTGTGCGGCCGGGTCAGGCCGGCGGAGGACGCCGGCCTCTTCCGAATGGCGATTGACCGGGCCTTCACGGTGGCCGGACACGGCACGGTCGTGACCGGAACGGTGGTCTCGGGCGGCGTGCGGGTGGGCGACGAGCTGGAGTGGCTGCCCGCCGGGCGCCGGGTCCGGGTGCGCGGACTTCACCGCCACGATCGGCCGGTCGAGCGGGTGTCTCGCGGGAGTCGCGCGGCGATCAATCTGGTCGGCGTCCACCACGCCGAGATCAGCCGGGGCAACGAGCTAGCAGCCCCCGGGTATCTCCAGTCGTCGCGGACCCTCTCGGTCGAGGTGACCGAGTCGCCGGACACGCGGCAGCCGCTGCGGCACCGCGGCCGGTACAAGGTGCACCTGGGGACGGCCGAGGTCCCCGGCGTGCTCTCACTGCTCGAACGCGACGAGGCCGAGATCCAGCCAGGCTCGCCGCGGCTCGGCCAGGTGCTGCTGTCCCAGCCGGTTGTCGCGGTGCGCGGCCAGCCGTTCGTGCTCCGGGCCGAGAGCCCGCCGGCAACCCTTGGCGGCGGGCGGATCCTCCAGCCCTCGTCGCGACGCCTCCGCCGCCGCGACCGCCCGGCGCTGGAGCGGCTGCGACGGCTCCGCTCGGCCGACCCGCTCGAACGGCTGCGGGCGGTGCTCTCGGGCCTCGGCCTGTCGGCATGGACCGAGACCCGGCTCGCCGCCCTGGCCGGCCTGCCGGTGAACGCGGTGCGCGAGTCGCTCGAAGCCCTGCTCGGCTCGGGCGAGCTGGTCGAGCTACCGCTCGGGCCGAGGCGAGCCGTCCGGGTCCTCTCCGGGTTCGCCGACGAACTGGAGGACCGGGTGCTGCGCGCGATCGGCCGGCTGCACGCGGCGAGGCCCCGAATGGCCGCGATCCCGCGCGTCCACCTGGCGGCCGAGCTGCCCGACCTGCCCGGCGAGGCGATGGTGTCGGCCCTGGTCGAGCGGCTGAAGGCACGCGGCCAGGTCGTCGCCGACGCCCGCACCGTGGCCGTGCGCGGGCACGAGCCGAGGCTCAGCCAGGGCGAGCGCCGGCTCAAGCAGGAGCTCGCCGAGTCGATCCGTGCCGGCGGGATCTCGCCGCCCGAGGTCTCCGAACTGGCGGCCGCCGCCGGCACGCGCTCCGCGGTCGTCCCCGACCTGCTGGCCCTGCTCCGCGACGAGCACCGGATCGCCGAGATCGGCGCGAGCCTTTACCTCGACGCCGACGTCGAGGTCGAGCTCCGCCGCAAGGTACGCGAACGGCTGGCCGACGGCTCAACACTCACCATGTCCGAGCTCCGCGACCTGCTCGGCACCAGCCGCAAGTACGCCGTCCCGATCGGCGAATACCTCGACCGGATCGGCCTCACCCGCCGTGAAGGCGATCTCCGCCGCCTGGGCGAAGCCCCGGTCCCAGCAGAAAAGATCGATCTTATTACGCCGGCAGAAAAGTAGGTCAGGCTCTCAGCCTGACACGCCTTCATTG
>JAKAUH010000070.1 GCA_021818605.1 Planctomycetota bacterium | reverse complement strand
CCGAGCCCCCGCGTATTCGGGATGAGCGGGACAGGTGGATCGGATGGCCGACGACGTTCGCTTCAAAATCCCTGAATCCGGCCTCGCCGGCCTCAAAACCCTAATCGGCCTCGGCCCGGATGGGGTCGCCGCGCTCTGCGAGCTGGCCAGGGATCTGCCTCTCACGTTGAACATGAGAGGGCTCGCGGCCCGCCTGGCGAATGAACTCCAGGTTGAGACGCGGGCTGTCTCGCAGTTCGTCATGGGGGCCCTGATGCCCCTAAATCACCTGCGAGTGCATCTAAAGCTGGAAACACTCGACTTCCTCAGGGTGCTCTCCGAAAACTTGGAGAAGGAGGCGCCAGAAAAGTGGCGTGCTGAGAACCTGGCGGGCTGGAAGGATATCGAAGGCCGCCTCGGCCCACTCTTTGAGAAGGACAACTTCTTCAGCGTCAGCAATAAGGCCTACCAGATGCTTGTGAACCGGCCCAACCCGGTCCAAGATGTGAAGATTCTGAGCGAACTCCGGCCCGTGTACAGTGAGGATGCCAACAAGGTCAAGGCGTTCGTCCTCGCCAAGACGCTCGTCGTGGACTACATGGAGGGGGACGGGAAGAAGACTATCTATCTGTCTATGGACATGGATGACCTTCGTTCCCTGTCACTCGAGGTCGACCGCGCGAAGCTGAAGCGGGAGACGGTCTCCGAGGAAGTCTTCGGCTGGGGGGTGGACCTCTTAACATACGGTCATCAGGGGTAATGAAATGCCAGGGGTGCGTGGGAGATACGCGAAGGAGTTGGCCGGGTGGTTTGACGCACCCACGGACGCGGTTGAATGCTACGCCGAAGTGCTGAATTCCTGGTCCGCCCCGGAATTGCATCAAGAACGGGCATGGCTCCCCGAGGGAGCCGAGAAGGCTGAGACGCCGCCCGCCGAAGATTTCAAGGTGATCCCGAACCGAGCGCTGGACAGGCGCGCCGGGACGCTTCCTGCCATCGCGTTCGTGGAATCGATCATCGGCCGAAAAGCGCGTTGCCTCGTCCAGGTTGCCGGCTCGGAACTCCCGGTCGACCTTCCTGTGAGGCTGCTGGATGCTCGTGGCCTCAAGAAGGGTGACCGCTTCCTGTGGTGGATGAGCGAGGATGGCTCCGTGACCGCCGAGGACATCGATGATCTGCCCCCGAATCGTCTAACCGTCGCCGAGGAGGCGGAGGCCCAACGACTCTATCAAGAGCTCTGCGAGGACATCGCCACCGGAGACCCCTGGGGGTTGAGCGCCGGCCAGGGCCGCTAGCTGCGGCAGAGGGTACACGCTTGCTGGGGGTTCACGTCATCGGGCCGGGGTACGGCGAGAGCATCATCATCGAGCTCCCGAATGGGGAAGTAGGGGTTATTGATTCCTTCGGCACCCACCACACGGGGCCGCCGACGCTGGACTTCCTCAAGTCGCGATATCCGACGCTTGCCCGGCTAAAATTCGTCGCCCTGACGCATCCCCATGCCGACCACTGCATGGGGATGTTCCATTATTTCGAAACGTACCCAGTGGAGGAGTTCTGGGTATTCCACTCCTTCCTTGAGCACTCCAGCATGGGCTTCTTCAAGGCCATGCTCGACAGGGGCGCAGGCGACGCCGTCGAGAAGGCATTGGACCTGCCGGCGGGCTCCACCTGGCTCGACATACTCAGACTCCGGAAGGCTGTAAAGGAGCAGAAGGGCGCCGTCACCCCGCGGTTCCTGCTGGCTGGTAGGCGCTACGAGCTGTGCGGCGGCCAGGTAGTCGCGAGGTTCCTGACGCCTAACGACGCGGGTAAGTGGCGATACGGCGAAATCCTGGCCGCCGCGACTGCCAAGCTGGTGGCGGACGGGCCGAAGCTGAGTCCCGATTGGGATCCGGGCGGCCTGCCGCACAATCAGGCGAGCGGCGCGATCCTGTTCGAGTACGGCGATACTCGCGTCCTTCTCATGGCCGACGCCGAGGACGACCTGTGGCGCGACCTGATCGAGGAGGAGGGCGACTGCCCTCTGCCGAGGGCGCACTACATCAAGGGGTCGCACCACGGCTCCGCAAACGGCTACAACCCTAAGATTTACTCCTGCGTCGCGGACAAGAACACGGTCGTCGTCATCACCCCCTTTAACCGCCACAGATACCCCCTGCCAACTGGCGAAGGGGTCGGCCATCTGCGGCCACACGTGAAGGAGGTGCTCTGCACGAATGCGACCGAGGCATGCCAGTCCTCCGGCTTGCCCTGGCAATGCATCGCGACGCGGCCGACGCTACCGATGCCGCCGGAATGGGCCGTTGATTGCAGGGTCAATCCCGAGCGGCTCTCATTGCTCGCGGCCGAGCAGGCGACTCACCCATACGTCCCGGGCCGAGTCAGAATCCCGACGCGGTGGCTCCACGATTGCCAGAAGCGGCCTGAGCTGATTCATCTGCTGTGCGACGAACTCCGGAACCGGAAGGTCGTGGGCCCGAGACCCCACCTCAATGACGAGTTCCGGGTCAGCATGAGCTACGGCGAGAGAGGCAACGTCCGGGACGAATACGTCGGTTGGGGCGTCGGCCACCTGCCCGGGGTGTAAGTGCCCGCCGTCGTAGCACCTGCCTGAACCGCTCGATGACGTTCAGGTGGCGGCTCTAGTGGGGTTACCTGTCACGCTATATATTAAATAATTGTTGAATATTATTGCAATCTACAATAGCCTCCATCCACACGGGCGATGAAGCCCCGTGAAACGATGGAGGTATGCATGTTAATCAATTGGAACGCTTACGATCGCAAAGAAGACGAACTCGTCCGCCAAGTCAATGCGGGGAAAATCTTCCAAAAGGAGTTTGACCGAGCGATGCGAGAGATGCGCGACGAGATCCGCGGATATGCAGAGGAAGAGGCTGAAAGGGCTTACAACGAAGCGATGGGCTACTGATGAGTTTCACGCCCGCCGACCTGCGGGCCATCTGCGAATCGCTCGACGACGAGCGCGGCACGAGCGGGCAGTCCAAACTCGCCCGCTTCCTCGGCTGGCACTACTCGACGTTCTGGCGCAAGCTCAACGGGCTGTCCAGGATTACCCGCTCTGATGAGTTGCGATTCGGCAGATCGTCGCTTCAGTGTCACACCGTTGACAACTCTGAAAACCCGCGACCTCCGGCGTTCTTCAGGGAGATCGCCTAAATCACAACGCTTTGTCACGAGGAAGCTTGTGACATGCGGTTATTGTAATGTGATTCGTCAGGCTTGCACTTCTCTGAAAGCCAAATCGCCGTAAGCCCAATTAGACATGAAGCTTGCGGTGGCGATGGTAGGCACTTCTCTGAAAGGAATAGCCCGATTCTTAATTCTTTCGGGCCTTTGCCTTATCCTAAAGTCTTGCAGGATAAGGATTTAGTAGCGAGGATGACGGGGCTCGAACCCGCAACCTCCGGCGTGACAGGCCGGTGCTCTAACCAATTGAGCTACATCCCCAAACGGAACTGTGAACGACTTGCGGCGGATCGGGGTGGGCGCGACTCTTACATCGGCATGGATCACCGGCAAGCCGCCGGGAATCGTCTCTCGACATCCCCGAACAGCAGGAATGATTCTATCGGCTCCGGGCGGCCACATCAAGTACCTCGACGGCCGAGCGAGGATCTTCGATCGGAATTCCGATCGAAGGGAGGGCGAAGCCTTCCCCGCAACATTGATAAGGAGAACGAGTTGCGACTCCCGCCTGGAATCCGGCCCGCGCAGACCGGAGACAATTCACCGGGCCGCGAGTCGAGACCGGGCACCATGATCGGTGGGAAGCAGGCACGTCCATGGGAACGCGACGCCGGAGACCAGGGGTCGGGGTTGCCACGGCCAATCAGAGGTCGTTACGCTGATTCCCTGCCGCGGCACCAGACAGCCCGGCCGGGTGGAGTGAGGTTCTCTGCCTCGGGGAGCTCGAACGGACTAACCGGTGAGGACGAGTCGCGGTGGAGGTAACCAGGGCGGTGATCACGGCGGCGGGACGAGGGGCCCGGCAGTATCCGGCCGCCGATACGGTGCAGAAGGCGATGCTCCCGCTGGTCGATCGCGACGGGCTGACCAAGCCGGTGCTCCAGATCATCGCCGAGGAGGCGATCGAGAGTGGGATCGAGGAGATCTGCGTCGTCTGCGCGCCGGGTGACGAGGCAGTCTACCGGCAGCAGTTCCGCAATTACGCCTCTCTCCTCCAGACGATCAAGTCGGACGACCTGGCGGTCGAGCAGGCGCGCCGGTTCGTCGAGCTGGAGCAGCGGCTGCGATTCGCCGTCCAGTCCGAGCCTGAGGGGTACGGCCACGCGGTCTGGTGCGCCCGGCCGTTCGTCGGCGATCAACCGTGCCTCCTGTTGCTCAGCGACCACGTTTATGTCTCGTCGGAGACCAGGCGCTGCGTCCGGCAGTTGATCGACCTGGCTGCGGCAGAGGGATGCGCTGTCTCCGCGGTGCAGGCGACCCGGGAACATCTGATCAACCAGTACGGCACTCTCTCGGGCCGGAGGCTTCCCGAGAACCCCGAGGTCTACCTCATCGACGAGATCATCGAGAAGCCGAATCCGACCCTCGCCGAGTTGCGGCTCCAGGTTTCCGGCCTGCGCGCGGGGCATTATCTCTGCTTCTTCGGCATGCACGTGCTGACCCCCGCTGTGTTCGAGCTGCTCGACGACCTGGTCCGGCGGGACGTCCGCGAGCTGGGCTCGATCCAGCTCACAACGGCGCTGAATGCCCTGGCAGCGCGTGAGCGCTACCTCGCGCTCGAGACCCGCGGCTCGCGCTTTAATCTCGGCGTCAGGTTCGGCATGGTTGAGGCCCAGATCGCCCTGGCACTCGCCGGCTCTGACCGAGACCGGATTCTCTCGCTGCTGCTGGAGTCGATCGTCCGGGTCGAACAGGCTGCGATCCGATGACGACGAACGAGACCCCGGCCCGACCGTCGATTCCAACTCCCCGAACCTCCGACGACCTGCGAACCTCGACCATGTCGACCCCCGGCCAGCTCCTTATCGAGACGATTACCCAGGCCGATCCCGCCATTCGGGACCGGTCGGCGCGTGACCTGGTGGCCGGCGCCGACCTGGCCGAGAAGCTGCGCGCCTGCGAGATGCTCGAGCAGTTCCGTCGCACTCGGAGCAATCTCTACGAGCGGGTCCGCGCGGCGCTCTTCCTTCATGCCCTCTATCGCTACGACATTCAGGACTCGGCGGAAATCCGAGGGACCGGGCTGATTCCGTTCTCTGGCTTCCAGGACCTGATGGAGCGCCGGTACGCGCAGGCGATTGCGGCCTTTCACGAATCCATGCGAAGCCAGGGGCCGAATGGGGCGGTCGCCAGCGCCCTGGCGGCGGCCTACGAGCATGTCGCCTTCCAGGATCTCGCCGACCAGGTACGGCGGTCGGTGCGGAGCTGCCGGGGCAACCGCTGGATGTTTCGGGTCGGTGGGATCGACGAACATCCGCTTCGCATCCGGTCGGAGCTTCTCGCGCGGAGGACGGAAGACGGGCTCTTTCCGATCCTCGTCGAGCGGACGCCGGTGCGGCTGGACCTTTCGCACAGCGGGTGGTCCGATATCTTCTTCCTCGGCATGGATTTCCCGGAAGGCGCCCGCGTGCTGAACATCTCGGTGAATCTCGGCGTCCACGGCCGCTATGCCCAGCCGCTTCCACCGATCGAATGCCGGCTCCGTGTCATCGCCGAGCCAGTGCTCCGGCTCACGAGCATCGACCTGAAATCGTGTAAGGACGTCGACTCACTCGAGGAGCTGTTCAACTTCGGCAACGATTACCTGGGGCTGGTGAAGGCCGGCATCGTGGCCTCGGGCCTCGTGCCTCCTTCGCTCGAGGGGACGCACGTCCGGCTCGCCGACCTCCTGGCGCGGATTGTACGGCCGGGATACGGGCTCGAGGTCGTCAGCAAGGTGAATGACATCCCCAAGGGGTCGCGGCTGGCCGTGTCGACCAACCTGCTCGCCTCCCTGATCGCGATGCTGATGAGGGCGACGGGTCAGGCCCGCAACCTGACGGGCCCGCTCGACATCGAGGAGTCGCGGGTGGTCGTCGCTCGGGCCATCCTGGGCGAATGGCTGGGAGGTTCTGGAGGCGGGTGGCAGGACTCGGGCGGCGTCTTCCCCGGCATCAAGCTGATCCAAGGCGTGGCGGCCTCCGAGGGGGATCCTGAGTGGGGCGTCAGCCGGGGCCGGTTGCTGCCGGAGCATCGGCTGCTGAACCAGCCGGCCGCCGACGAG
>JAKAUH010000440.1 GCA_021818605.1 Planctomycetota bacterium | reverse complement strand
GTGCGGCAATCACCCGGCGACTGACGTCGCCGGTGCGCCAATCTCCCGGGACTGACGTCGCCGGTTCGCCCGTGGCCCGGCCGGGTGGTGTTTGGCGAGGAGTGTCCGAATCTCACGAACAGGATGGGGGCAGGGCTCGTCCTGACGCGGCAAGGGCGCAGCGATGCTCACACCGAGAATCCTGTCTCAGGCGGAGCCGCGGAGGACGCGGAGCGAGAACGAAGACCGCTGAGCGCCGCGTGCCGGGGACCGCCTGCGCGACGGGACACTCCGCGATCTCGGCGTCTCCGCGCGAGACTCCATCTCCAGATCACGCGCGCAGGGCGCAGAGATCCAGCAGAGGATGATTCGATTCGTGCCCTCCGTGCGATTCGTGGTTCGAGCACCGGCGGCCGGAATCCGGGGCCTCCGCTCGGATTTTTTTCAACGGCGACGCCCGTCGTAAAGTCGTCCGGGGAAAGACCGTCAGCAAAGGCCCACCGCCTGTTCGCCCGGATTTTGAGCCGGATTGGCGAAATGCCCTCAAGGGGGGGCGGGTGAAATGCCGAAGACTGATCTGGTACTCCTTGTCTACTCCTAGTAAAAGGGGCTCACCGCGGTGAACGCGACCCCTTCGGGTGCTTGTGCGTCCCTGGCCGGAGGCCGGGGAAGGTCCGAAGCCAGGAGGGATCGAACCACTTCGGGACCGTCGCCGGGACCAGGTGCCCGGGCCGTCGCGCTTGCCGACCCCATCGGCAACATCGACGGGCCGAGCGCGGGTATTCGCGATGGGACGCGATGCGCCAGGACAGCGCGTCGCGGGGCTCTCTGCGCGAGGCAATTTGCCCAAGGAAGGGTCGGGGGCATCGGTCTCCGGCACATCGCAACTCTTCTCGTCATACAACCACTTCTTTCGGCGAAGACGTCCGCTTCCGCGGACGCCGTCCGTCCTCATCCCAACGGAGGCGCCAGCCCCTGGCGCGCCGACGAGGTGACGGACCGCCGGCCAGCCTCGTACCAAAGGGCCCGGCCTGCGGGTCGTCGCTTGCGCGGTTCTGAACCGACCGCTTCGCGCGACGCCGAGCTCCTCTCGCCCGGTCGCGCCGGCTTCATGCCGACGCGCCGATGCGGGAACTCCCGAGGCGCGGGCCCAAAAGGACAGGCATAGTACCGCCGGCTCAACACCAGTCACCCACGCCTTCTAGCAGGCATGCCTGCAATTGCCATCCGAAGAATGCCTGTCCTTTTTGGGGTTGTGTCCTTTTTGGGGTTGCTGTTCGTCCCACATCCCAAGCGGAAAAGCGCTGTTGATCTTGCGTATCGCCATCCGTACAGTAGAAGGGAGAAAGCCCTTTCCTCGTCCGGAGATCTGACGATGGCCAAGAAGCCAGCGAACGCCGGTAAGCCCTGGACGCCCGCCGATGTCAAGGAACTTAGGGATCTGGCGGCGCACAACACACCGACCCGCGTGATCGGGATCAAACTCCAGCGGACCGAGAGCGGGGTCAGCTCGAAGGCCCAGGAGGAGGGGATCTCGCTCGAACCGCCGAATCAGCGGCCTTACGGCACGAAGAAGTGAACTCGGCGTGAAGACCGGAGGGGGAAGCTCGTGACGTCCCCCTCCGGCTTCGAGGCTCGGTTTCGATCCCTGCCGGACAACGTCCGGCTGCATGCAACCAACGCCTTCGCTGTGGGTTCGGATTTGTGACAGGTGCCCGGCATGAGCTGGGGTAGCGAGATGTAGTGATGAGTCCAGATGACCTGAACCGGTTCGTGCTCGCGCATACCTCCGAAATCTCACGCACGACGGTGGCCCTGTTCAGGCATGCCTCGGGAGATGCGGATCTCTTGGGGAGCGGAGTGCTGATGCAGGTGGAGGGCACGCGCTTCCTCATGACGGCCGCTCACGTGACCGATGAGTTCTTTTGCGAGCGTTGGAGACAGATTCTTTTTGGCACACCGGATGGGGACGAGCTGATCCCCGTGTTCACCGTTCGCTACGCCCGGTCGAAGAAACGAAGCGACGCGAATCGTGAGGACGATCCGCTAGACCTGGCGGTCCTGGAATTGAGACCGGACATCGCCGACCAGTTATCGGCCTTCATGCGGTTCGTGACGTTGAGCGACCTGGCGCTCGATCCGGACACGCTCAAGGATGGCCGGTACCTGGTGGTTGGCTACCCGGGGTTTCGGGTCGAGAAAGACGAGATGGATCAGACCATCGTCGCCCAGATCCTGCCGTACTTCACCGGGCTCTATGACATCGAGCGGAACCCGGTCCCGAACATCAGCCCGGCCGATCACCTCGTGTTCGATGTCAATCGCATGGATGAGCCGGAGGGCGCCGGCGATAGGCTCGACTTGGACCAGACGCACGGCATCAGCGGCGGCGGGGTGTGGCGCATCCTGGACGAGGACCAGCCGATCGAGACGCTCGACTGGCGGAGGGCGAAGTTGGCGGCGATCGTCACCGACCGGTCGGTTCCGGAGGTGATGGGCCCGGTCCAGTACCTGCGGGGGACGAAGATCAAGCGCGCCATTAACCTCATCTATGAAGGGTGGGAGGATCTTCGGCCGGCCATCGAGGCGGCGATACCCGTCGAGTTCGTCCGCTAGATCGAGATTTGATCGACGACGTTGCGCGACACCTCCTTGTTCGTGCGGTTGTAGAGGTCGGTGGTGCGGGCGTCGGAATGGCCCAGCAGGTATTGGACCTGCTCGCGCGGCACGTCGTGCTTCAGCAGGTCGGTGGCGGTGGTGGCCCGGAAGGAATGGCAGGTGAAGGTTTTCTCGGGCAGCCCCGCGGCCTTGAGGCGGCGCTTGACGATGCGCAGCAGGTCGTTGCCGGTGATCGGCCGGTCGGTCAGCGCGCGCTTGCGCTTCCGGGCGCTGCGGAAGAGGGGGGCCTTGTCGGGCTGTCCGGCCAGGCCGGCGGCCTCGATGTAGGCGGCCATCTGGAGCTGGAGGTTGTGGCGGGCCGGCACGAGGTGGAGCTTGCCGCCCTTCTCGCCGAAGCGGAACCACCATTGCGTGCCGTCGGAGTAATAGTCGCCGAGCTTGAGCTTGGCCACGGCGCCGGCGCGGGCGGCGGTGTAGGTCAGCACCATCAGCAGCGTCAGGTCGCGTAAGGCCACGATGTCCGAGGTCTTGATCGACTTGAAGGTGCTTGACCTGCTCCGGCTCGAAGGCGGGCGTCTGGCCTTCATGGGCGACGTATCTGGGGCCGCGGACCGAGGCGGCGGGGTTAAGGCCGATGCCGTGGTGGAGCTGCTGGTTGGCGAAGAAGTGCCGCAGCGCCGCCAGGTGCTGCTTCTTGCTGGGCGGGGAGAGGGGGTGGCCGTCCTTGTCCACGAGGTGGTGCTCCAGGTAATCGCCGATGAGGTAGGAGGTGATGTGGCGCCAGGGGACCTGCTTGGCGGCGCACCAGGTGAGGAAGCGGTCCACGGCGCGCTTGTAGGCCAGGCGTGTGTGGGGGTTGCCGATGCGGGCCTTGAAGAAGTCGGCGTAGGCGTACTCGGCGTTGCCGCCGCCCTGCTGGACGATCGGCGGCGGTAGGACCTCGCGGCGCAGCCGTTCGAGGTCGGGGTCGGGCAGCGGGACGACAGCATGGGCATGGCCGTCAATCCTTACCGGCACGTTAACGATCTCGCCGTGATGCCCCTCCATGACGCCCCTCCCCGGACCGATTCCATTCATGCATCATAATGTCCTTTATAATGCATGATTGCAAGCACAGACCGAATAGCAAGGTGAGAGGGCGATCATTAATGGATATTCAGGAATGGGAAGGGCGAGTTCCGCCGATAGGCGTTCGCCTCATGGAATCGATTGGCCCGGACATCGTGAGATCCATGGCCGCCGATCGCCTTATAGGTCGAAACCAAACTTCAACTCCTGAAGGACGCTTTCGGTGGCCTTGGCCGGGTCGCGCAGGAACTCGTGGACGATCACACTCACATGTGACCCAAAGTCCTCATCGAGGAATTTGTTGCCAGTCCGGATGTCGAAGTCGCTGAGGTGCTGTACCATCTCCGCATCCAGGACGTCGCAAAGCCCTATGGACACGAGGATGAACCCGGGCAGTTCGACACCGGGCAGATTGTAGAATTTCGCGGCGGTCTCGAACACTTCCAAGGCGAACTGCACGGTGATATCGAGACGGATAGAGGGGTGGGCAGGTAGCACGCTGCTGGTATTGCGCCGCGAATCGGCGTAGCTCAGTGTCTCCGTAATGCATTCCATGGCGAAGACGTGGCCTTTGGTACTCAGGCTGCAACAGCCAGCCTCTGCGGACTCCGTGCTGATTCCGGCGAGTTTCTTCTTCTTGGCGAAAGCACCGCCGGGCACCTTTTGCCACGAGTTTGGCGCAATTCCGAAGCCGAACAAGTTCAACGAATCATAGCATGATTTCGGGACGCATAGATCGCGCCAGGGATAGACCGGGATGACAGAAGCCCAGCGCAGCGGCAGTCCCCTTGGACCCGGCTCCTCAGTCGGAGAGCGCTGCAACCCGGCTTTCTCACCGAGACGAAGCCGGATCTCGGCCAATTGGTGAGCCGCCCGCTTGAGATCCCGCGCGACCAGGTCGTGCCGCTGTTCCTCTATCCGGCCTCGACGTTGCAGCAGGTAGCTGATCCGGTCGATCTTGGCGTGATCAAAACGGTCGCCCTGGCTGCCGGTTCGTTCGTAGATGTATCCGTCCACCGCATGTGGGGCTTCCGGGCTCTCGTCCACGCGGATGACGCACAGGGCCGTCCCTGCATCGTGCGGGTTCTCGATAATGGGGCTGATCTGCGGCCGGACCGGAGGGTAGATGTTGTCGCGGCACATGGCCGTGATTCGCTCTTCGATGCCGGGCGTTTTCTTCATGCCCTTCGGCGGCCACGCCGGCTTGTTGGTGACCTTGTCGGCCTCAATCCCGAAAACGATGAGCCCGCCCAGGGAGTTTGCGAACGCGGCGACGACCTTGTGCAGCTTGCCCGGGATCTCGGCCTTGTAGTCGAGGCGCGGCCCCTCCGCGTGGCCCTGCTGGCAGAAGGCTTCGATGTCCTCGAACGTGACAAGCTCCATCGGCTTATGCCAAAGGCTCATGATCCGGTCCTCAGGGTCAGTTCAGGGGGTCCAGTGTCCCATGCGCAAGAAATCTTCGATGCCGATGGCGGTCACGATCCCGATCGTCCGAACGTAATCGGCATAAAGGGCATCGATCAGAAGGTTGTCATGGGAATTCTGCCTTGTGGCCGGGAGGGAGTGTTTCAATCCCGGCGATTGCGAGTAATGCAGGAAGACCCAAGGCCGCTCCTCGACCGGGAATTGCGTGAGATCGAGCCTGCCGGTAAGCCGATCGGCGTGTCCGAGATTGGCCTGGCTCACCCAGATCCGGGCAGTGGTGAAGATGACCGGAAGAAGCTGGATGCGCTTCTTCTCTTGCCGGGCCCTCTCGGATAGCTTCAAGAATTCAACGAATCCATTCGTGCAGCGCATGACCTGCGTCGCCGCCTCTTCAATGGCGCCGCGTCCCTTGTCGCACGGGTTTCCCTTCTCGCTCGACTTGACCTCGATGCCCAGGTGGTAGATGTTCGGCGAGTTGAAGAGTGTCGCTACCCTGCACGAGGGGTCGCCGCTGTCAGACCAAACCAGTTCTTCAACGAAGACGCTGGTTGCCAGCGATGCCTCCTCGCGGTAGGGCGCCCGCAGAAAGCACCAATTGCGCAGCGCCGGGTTGGCGCGTTTGCACTCCCCGACCATGATCATGGGCCGTAAGCAATGTTGCAGAATCACGTCGATATGAGAATGGGCCCCCTTGACCTCGACGGGAAACTCGGCGATCGGGAGCCGCCATCGCGATCCTCCGAGCGTGTTCGGGTCGAATAGGCGCTCCGCGGTGGCAAGGACGGCGTACTGGAAGCCATACCCGTGCGAGTCGAGAATGGTCTCCAGCGCCCTCGTGATCTCAACCGGCCCTTCCATTGCGTACTTCTCCTGCGCTGGACCGAAAGCATGCAAGCGTGCAAACAGATGGCTTGGTCTCGGCATAATCCATGACGGCAGAATGCGGGCGCTCCCTTTGCCTGGGGCGGCTCATTTCAGAAGATTCGATCCCGGGACCCGCTGCAAGATCGCGCCTTCGGTCGGCCCGCCTGTCTTGCTTCAGCCGGAAATGGAGAAACGCCACATCCGAGTTAAAGTAGAACTCGGAAGGAGTTTCTCCCATGCGGAAGCCTCGGAAGAACTATACGCCTGTCGAGAAGGTCGC
>JAKAUH010001042.1 GCA_021818605.1 Planctomycetota bacterium | reverse complement strand
TTTTTTCGGTTTCTCTCTTTTCTCGGTCTGACCCCTTTTCTCGGTCTGACCCCTTTTCTCGGTCCGATAGCCATGGCAAGTCATTTTCAGCCAAGGGCTTACGCCTTGGGGACGTGCCATTCGGGTCAGGACCCTTAAATAAAGGGTTCTGACCCCTTTTTTCCGCTGACCCCTTTTTTCCGTCGGCCGGCTCAGAGCGAGAACGGATCGGCCGGGAAATCGCCGTCGAGGATCAGACGCTCCGCCTCGCGAAGGAGCACGTATTTGGCCGCGAACTGAGGCCACGGGTCGTTTTGCTTCCCGTCGCGCACGCAGTCCTCGAGCCACCTCAGCACGGAGCGCGCCTCACGTCGTTCACCGATCTGCCAATGGGCCATGGCCAGGAAGACCCCGTCCGGGAACGACAACGCGATCTCGCCCGGGCCGACTCCCTCGCGAAGGCGGCTGATAGCCTCACGGTACCGGCCCAGTCGGTACAGCACCATGCCCTGATCATGGCCGGACCAGAGTCGATAACCCTGAGAGAGCGGGCCGGTCTCCCTGGCCTGGGCCGTCCAGCCGAGCACCTTCCCATCGTCGCCGACGCCGCCGGGCCCGAGGACGCAGACGATGTGCACCAATGTCTCGAACACGTATCGGCCCCGCGCCGCCGGGTACCGGGCCCGCAGGTTCCGGCAGATGCGCCGGTAGCCGTCCTCGTCGCCCAGCTCGAGGTGGGCGACCGCAGCGTGGGCCCACACGTCCACAGGGATCGGACCCCCGACGATGGCGAGGTCGTAGACCCGGGCCGCCGCGCTCCACTCCCGGGCCCGAAACCGCTCCTCGGCGGTCCCTACTTCGGTGCGGGCCCGGCGGGCCTGCAGCGACCCGTCATCGGGCCGGGCCGCGATCAGCCGGTCGAGGTGCCACCGCAGGCCGAAATGGTCCCCATCCGCCTCGGCGTCGCGAGCGCACCGCTCGTGCCAGTCGGCTTCCTCCGATGCTCCAGGACGCGGCGGCGACTCGTCACCCTCGACCCGGAGCCGTCGCCGCTCGTCGGGCGAGAGCACGACGACCGACCGGCCGGAGTCGAGTCGCCGGTCGGTCCGCAAGCGAACGGATCGGACCAGGCCCTCGACCGGACCACCGGCGGGCTCGGGCACGGAGAACGTGTGGGCGATACCGGGCAGCTCCACCGCCACGATCGATCGGCCGTCAGGCCGGAAAGCCATCGCGGAGCACTCGTTGCGGAGCGTCCCCACCGGGCCCAGTGGCCGGGCGGTGGCGACGTCCCAGAGTCGGATCGTGCCGTCGGTGTAGGCGACCGCCAGGGCACGCCCATCGGGCCGAAAGGCCGGCGAGAGCCGCGGGTGGCTGGGATGGCTCATCGCCGGCGAGGCCGGCTCTCCCGTGGCGGCATCCCAGAGCCGGGCCTCGGCGACCTCGCCCCGGTCGCTGCTGGTCACGATCCGTCGCCCATCCGGGCTGATCGCGACGCCGTGGAGCCGGCCGTTGGTCGGGATCTCCGCACGCACCTGTCCCGTCGCCGTGTCGATGATCCGGGCAGTCCCATCCAACGACCCGGCAACCAGCGCCGATCCATCCGGGCGGAACGCCAGGAACGGGACGGAGTCCTTGAATCGCACCGAATCACCCCTGACCTGGCCGGAGCCCACGTCCCATAGGGTCACGCGGCAGCCCCGCTCGTCCGTGCCGGCTGCCAGCATCCGTCCATCCGGGCTGAAGGCCAGGCTGACGACCGGCGCCTCCGCCACGAACGGCCGTCCGGCATCTTTCCCGGCCTGGACATCATAGAGCCGGATGATGTTGTCAGTCGCCCCTGCGGCCAGCATCCGGCCGTCGGGTCGAAAGGCCAGGGACCGGATGCTTTCGGTCCGAGCCCACCGCTCGACCAGAAGGCGCTCGATCAGAAGGCTGGACGCCTCATCCCGGGCCAGGTGGGGCCAGCTCGGGTCGCCGGCCTTGACCTCAAAGCAAAGGATCCCGCCGCTGCCACCAATCGCGAGGCGCCGACCGTCCGGGCTGAACGCGGCGGCCCAGGGAGTGTCCCATCCCAATTGCATCTCGGGAGGACCGACCGGTTGTCCCGATTCGACCTCGACTATTCGGATCTGATCGTCGCCGGAGATCAAGACGCGAGAGCCGTCCCGATCGATGGCCGTCAGTAACGTCCTGGCGTGACGACCATGAATCGGGCTGCCGGCGACGAGACCACCCGGTGGGCCAGGCCGTTCGCCGATCGGGACGATGCCGCCGGGGCCAAGCTCCCAGAGCCCGGCGGTACCATCCTGGCTGGCCGTCAGGACCAGCCCGCCATCGGGCGAAAACGAGGCATCCCAGACCTCGCGCTCGTGCCGCAAGGGCGCGGCGATCGCCGCGCCGGTGGACGCGTCCCAGAGCCGCGCCGTATGGTCCTCGCTGGCGGTCAGGATCAACCGCCCGTCGGGTGAGAACGCACCGACGCGGATCTTATTGCCGTGCCGAAGGGGCTTGCCGATCCGGCGGCCCTCGGCGATGTCCCAGAGCTGCGCCGTGTGATCGGTCGAGAAGACCAGCAGCCGGCGGCCGTCGGGTGAGAAGGTCGCCCCGCCGAAGTCCCGCCCGCCCGGGGGCAGCGCGGCGACCGCCTCGCCAGTGCCCGCATCCCAGATCCGTGCCGTCCCGTCCCGGCTCCCGGTCCCGAGGAATCGACCGCCGGGCGAGTAGGAGAGCCATTTCAGCCGCTCACTCGGAAGAGCGGCCCCGACCACGGCGCGGCCTGCGATGTCGCAAAGGCGGACCTGTTGGCCCAGGGGATCCAGCAGCAGCAGGTGACGCCCATCCGGTGTGAAGAACTCGACGCGGTTGGAGTTTTCGGTATGGTGATATGTGGCATCGATCTCGGATCGAGTTTCCCCGTAGAATCGGTCCAGCACCACCTCGCGGGGCAGCTCGATCGGCTTCCCGGTTCGGACCTCCCACAGCCGGCATGCCTGGAGGAAATCGCGGCTCAGGAGGAGCCGGCCATCGGGGGAGAACTGGACCCAGCCGACGGCGCTGCCCTGATCGGCCGCGGGAGCGTGAGTGAGGGTCGGCCCGGCGGGCCGGCCGGTCGCCGCGTCCCAGAGCCGGACCTTGGCGTCAGAGCAGCCGGTGGCGGCGAGCCGGCCGTCGGGCGAGAAGCCGATGCAGGTGACCTCGCCGGGGTGCTCCAGCGGCGGGGCGAGCGGCCGGCCGGTCGCCGCGTCCCAGAGCCGGGCGACCTTCTCCTCGCCTTGGGTCAGGATGACCCGCCCATCGGGGCGGAAGCGGGCGTTATAGACCTTGGTGGGATGCTCCAGAACGGCGCGGCGGCGCGGCACCAGGCGGTCCCAGGCCGACAGATTGGTCCGCACGACCCGGGCGAAGTCGGTGTGCTCCGGCGGCGCCTCGGCGAGGGCCTCGGCCATCCAGACAAGGCCGTAGTCGACGTCTCCATTCTGCGCGAGCTCGAGGCCTTTCTCGAAATCGCGCGCGGCGACCTCGACCTGGGCCTTGATCCGGAGGTCCGACTGCTCCTTCGCCAGCCGGTTGGCGCGGATCCACTGGACGGTCACGCCCGCGAAGCCCCCGAGGAACACCACCACCAGCGCCGCCAGCAGCGCGGCCACGGCCCGGTTCCGCCGGCACCACCGCATCGTCCGGCCCAGCAGCCCGGCCCGACGCGCCAGGATCGGCCGGTCCTCCAGGAACCGCCGCAGGTCTTCCTCCATCGCCCCGGCCGTCGCATATCGGTGCGACGGCTCCCTTGCCATCGCCTTCAGGACGATCGTCTCCAGGTCGCGTGCGATCTTCGGGACGATGTCCCGAGGGCGTGGCGGGTCGTGGTGGAGGATCCGGTTCAAGAGCGCCGCCCGATCGGCCTCGGCGTAGGGCGGACGGCCGCAGATCAGGTCGTAGAGCGTGGCGCCCAGCCCGTAGATGTCCACCCGCTCATCGCCACGCCCGACCAGCCGCTCCGGCGCCACGTAGCGCAACGTCCCCAGGAAGTCGCCGGTGTGGGTCAGCGTCTGGGTCTCGCTGTCGTCGTGGGCCAGGCCGAAGTCGGCCACCCAGACGGTCCCCTGCCGCTCCATCAGGAGGTTCGACGGCTTGATGTCGCGGTGGATCACGCCCCGCGCGTGGGCGTACGCCAGCGCCTCGGCCGCCTGCACGCCGATCCGCGCCGCCTCACGGCCGTCGAATCGGACCGATCCTTCGCCCGAGGCGGCCCGATCCCTCAGGACCCTGTCGAGCCCGCGGCCGTCGATATACTGCATCACGAAATAGGGGCGGCCGACATCCTCGCCGATGCCGAAGACGGGCACGATGTTTGTGTGATGGAGCCGCCCGGCGGCCACGGCCTCGCGACGGAACCGCGCCAGGTCGCCGTATGGGGGGAGGAGCTTGAGCGCCACGTGTCGCTTCAACGAGCCCTGGTAGGCTTCGAAGACGACCCCCATGCCGCCCCGCCCGATCTCGCGTATGATCCGGAAATCGCCCCACGACGTGTCCGGCGGCACGAGCGAGACAACCGGTGGTGAGATTCGCTCGGCATCGGCGGGCATCGTGCCCCTACCGGAATCCCGGAGGATCTTCAGCCCCTCGAAGACCGAGTCGGACGCCCCGTCCAGCCGCTCGACTCTTTCATTGCAAGCGGGGCAGGCGTCGAGATGGCGCGCGACCTCGACGACGCTGGGCTCGGGCAGTTTGCCCAGCGCGAAGTCGACCAACGTTTCCTGGGTCGGGCAAGCGTTCTGGCTCATCGAGACCTCGCCGGTCGGTCCGTCCCATACTCTAACACGCAGTACGAGCGGGTTGCGAGCGATCCTGACGTCGATTAGATTGAGAGCCGAATCGGACATGCTCCCCCATATTAATATTGTGAACGGCGTGACAGGAATTCGGAGAGGGCCAGCCGACTCTGGCCATCCGCCGAAGGCGGGGCGCGTCGATCTCTCCCAACGAATTCGGAACGATGAGCCAGAACGATCCGACCTCGGCCTCGCTGCTCTGCCGCGCATTGAACCGGGAGACTGGCGCATGGGAGCGACTGGTGATGCTGTATTCCCCTCTGGTGCGCCACTGGTGCAGCCAGGCGGGGATTCCCGAGCCCGACGTCCCCGACGTCTCGCAGGAGATCTTCGTCGCGATCGCCTCGAGCCTGCCGCGATACCAGGCCGACCGGCCGGGGACGAAATTTCGCGCATGGATGCGCGGCATCGCCCGGAACAAGACACGCGAGTACCGTAAGCGAACCCGGCCCGACCGTGGAATCGGGGGGACGGACGCACTCAAAAGGCTCGAGGAGATCCCCGATACGGACGCGGGGCCCGACCTGAGCGAGGGCAGTGACGAACTGGGCGCCCTCTATCAGAGGGTTGTGGACCTGTTGCGTGATGAGTTCGAGGAACGCACCTGGACCTCCTTCTGGCAGGTGGTCGTCGAGGGCCGTGCGCCGTCCCTGGTCGCCGATGAGATGGGCATCACCGCCAACGCCGTCCGCCAGGCCAGGTCGCGCGTCATCCGCCGCCTCCGGGAAGAAATGGGCGAGCTGATCGACTGAATGTCTGTCCCGAAAGGTCGAGGGATGGGGAGGGCGAGCCTCCCGGCGAGCCGCGCCCCCCTCACCGGGGACCGGAGGCCCGCAGTGTGCTGTCGACTGATCGCGGCACGGCGGGAGCCTCGCCCTCCCTTCCGGGACAGACTCTGAGGGCTCGCGAGGTTGCCATTCAAAAAAATTCCAGAAGAATGCGAATCCATGCAGGCGTAGCCCCATTTCTTTCGGAATCCAGTACAACGCAAACCACTGCATCACATTGGGTTACGGCACCTGATATCTGAGACGCGGCATTCGATCGGCTCACCCTCCCCGACTCCGACGCCCGCTCCCTACGGCCAATCCCACACCTCGCCCGAAAAGACCTGTCACACCTCGCTCAATACTCTAGTGGAGGGAGTTGCAACACCTCTCTCTCCGCGACACAGGACACGACGATGGTCTGTGTCCGTCCCTCGCCCCGGCGAGTGATAGGGCAAACGCCGATGCACGCATCCTGATGTCCAGATATGTTAACGGAGGCGGCCCCGCCCGCCGACCGGGAATCCGACCGCCGATACGGGCCGGATCTACCCGGTGGAGGCAGAGCTCGCCAGGCAGGATCGGACTTCGCCACGATCCGCATGGAAACCGGGCTTTTCTTGCCCGTCACATATCCCGATCGCCGTGCACGCCGGGATCCGAATA
>JAKAUH010001074.1 GCA_021818605.1 Planctomycetota bacterium | reverse complement strand
GCTCTCAGCCTGACCCGGTCGGGTCGGGTCGGGTCGGGTCGGATCGGGTCCGCGTCAGGCTGAGAGCCTGACCGACTTCGGTCGGGTCGGGTCGGATCGGGACCGCGCCGGGCTGAGGGACGCTGACGAAATCGGCTCCGGATTCCGGGTGCAAGCCGCGGTGGATCTCGGGGCAGCGACCAATCAGGCCCGGGCAACGCATGGGGTCCGGTCGGAACCATCTCACCGAGCCCTGAAGGGGCGTCAGATCTTTCAGGGCTTCCGATGGGTTTCGGCCTGGGCGCCCAGGGCGTTGCCTGGGCTGATCTGATCGGCCCATTCGCGGTCGGGCACGGCGATGCCGGCGCGGATCGATCGTCTTGCGGATCGCCGCCTGGAACGCCTCGCAGGGCGCGCGAGGTGCGGCGGGTCGGGCTTCTGCCCGTTCCCTTTTGCCGCGGCGGCCGGTCGAGGCTGGCGCGAGTCGGGCTGGCTTGCGAGCGGTGGCTGGCGGGGCGTCGGGCTTCGCCCAGGCGGCAGCGGTTGGTCGGGCCGGCTGCACTGGTCGCGACGGAGGCGGAGATTGACCCCGGACCGATGGAGCCCTCGCGAACATCCCGAGGGTGCAGGCCAGCACACGGAATCCGGTCACTCCGGGCGGAATCCTCCGGAGGGCTGACCGGCCGGATGCGTGCCGACGGCCGGGCGTTGAGGAGCAGGCCGGGTTCTCGGGGCAAATCCTGCCGACCGCCTCGTTGTGGATGCAGCCTCAGTATCTTAACATATGGCGGAAAGACGGACTATCCCGGCGAAGAGGCCCGAGCGGCGCGATGAGGCTTTCCCTTCACAGGAGCTCAAGGATCAGTTCCAACGGTCCAGACAGATTGATCGACAGATAGACGGACGGACGGACGAACGAACGGACGAATGGGCGGTCGGGCGGTCGGGCGGCGACGGGGGCCTTCAAGGTGATCGACATCGGGACGACGCTCAACCAGAGGTTCCTCCTGCAGAAGGAGCTGGGCCGCGGCGGCATGGGAGCCGTGTACTCGGCGACCGACCAGAAGCTGCAGCGGAGCGTCGCGATCAAGGTGCTGAAGGAGCGCAGCGGCGAGGAAGTTCAGAAGAAGCTGTATCTCGAGGCGCAGATCGCCGCGCGGCTGTTGCACGAGAACGTGGTGCGGATCTACGACATCGACGAGGCGGGCGACACCTGCTTCCTCATCATGGAACAGGTCGATGGCACCAGCTACTCGAAGCGATGGCGGCACCTGACGATGGAGGAACGCCTGCGGGTGCTGGCGCAGGTGGCCGAGGCGCTCGATTACGCGCACCATCAGGGGGTGGTCCACCGCGACATCAAGCCGGGGAACGTGCTGTTAACCTCGGCCGAGGTGCCGAAGTTGTCGGACTTCGGGCTGTCAATCCTGGTCGAGCAGGGGGACCAGTGGGGCGTGATCCGGGGCACGCCGCTGTACATGAGCCCCGAACAGACCAAAGGCGTGCCGCTGGACTATCGGAGCGACCTGTACTCGCTGGGTGTGATGATCTACGAGTCGTCGACCGGGGTGACACCGTTCACGGGCAACTCGACGACGGTGATGGCGCAGCACGCGTCGACGCCGCCGAACCCGCCGCGGTCGAGGAACCCGTGGATCTCGGATGATCTGGAGGGTCTGATCCTGTCGCTCCTGTCCAAGCGGCCCGACGAGCGGCCGCGGTCAGGGACCGCGGTGGCCGAGGCGCTGCGCCAGGAGGTCGAGCGGCTGGCGGGTGACCGGCAGCAGGGAGGTAACGCCGGGGCGATGACGACCCAGGCGGCGGCCGCGGATACGACCGGGCGATCGGGTCAGCCGGCCTCGGCGCGCAACGGGGCGCCGTTGACGCCGCCGGGGCCTGAGCTGCCGGCGGTGCCGGGCGAGTCGCGGTCGCGGTCGCCGTCGACGTCGCCGTCGCGGGCCGCTGGCCCGCCGGGCGAGGCACGGCTTTCACTGACGGAGGGGACGCGCGAGCTCCGCGGCGCTGTGCCGGGCGCGGCGGCGTCGATGACGCGGGCCGCGCCGGTGTCGATGGCCTCCGGTGCCTCGGCGCGCGACGCGCGGCCGGCGTCGCTCTCGGCCGCCACTGGCGGCCTGACGGTGATGGTCCGCTCGCCGCTGCTCCGGCGGATGCTGGCGACCGTGCTGGCCGACCCGATCCTGCTCTCGCCCGAGGAGCGGTATCTCACCGGCCACTACCTGGCCTTTTTGCTGAGCGGCTCGCGGCGGCGGGGGCTGCTCCTCCGCCGGCCGATCGAGCCGCGGAACTCCGACCGCGCCCGGCTGATGCTGGGGATCACCTATGCCTTGCTCGCCGGATCCACCGACGAGGCGATCCGCGACGCGGCCGCGCTCCTGGACCAGCGGATCGACGTGCGGCCGGCGCTCTCGCCGGTCGTGGTCGCCAAGTACCTCGAGGCGCGGGGTAGTTCGTCGCAGCGGCGGGTCTTCCGCCAGACACGCAAGGCCATCGCAAAAGCCAGTGCGTACGCGCAGCGCCGGCTGCTCGACGTCAAGGGCGTGCTCAACCCCGGTCTGATGCCCCAGCGGCTCGAGGACCTGCACCACATCGCGCCGCCGCGCACCGAGGTGGACGACGTCCTGGTCGAGCGCTGGAACCGCGTGGCCGAGGTCTGGCGGATCGAGCCCGAGTTCCGCCACGCGGTGCTTCGCTACGCGACCACGGGCGCCTACCACGACCCGGCCAGCGCGTCGCTCTGGCCCGAGGTCGTGTATCCGCTGATCGAGCGCGCCCGCTTGCACCGGCGGCTCCGCACCCGCATCGAGGCCGTCTGGGATTACCTGTGCGCCCAGGTGCTGCACGTGCCGGATGCCGGCGTCCAGCTCGACCGCGCGATGCATCGCTCGGTGCCGGCGCCGCTGGCCGCCCGGCTCGACGACTCGCTCGAACTGCTGGTCGAGAGCCCCCGCCTGGATGACGAGGAGGCCGAACCGACGGGGCCGGTCGACGAGGCCGACCGCCTGGCGGCGTCGATCTCCATCGGCGGCGACCGGGCGAGCCTGGAGGCGATCGCCGAGCCCGGCTCGGACGGCCGCGAGCGCGCAGGGGTCCGCCTGGTCGACCTCGACCCGCTCCGCTTCTCGCAGACCGACCTGCACGAGCTATGGAAGGAGGCCATCACCGCGCTCCAGCAGGCGCAGGCGCGCCCGGGCTCCCGGCCGCCGACGCACCGGAATGTCCCGGTCGGCCCGTATCGCCTGACGGTGATCCCCTCGGTCCGCGGCCGAACCGCCGGCCAGATCGCCATTCAGGGAATGTCCCACAAGCAGATCGAACTCTCCACGCCGACCGTCCGCACCAGGGGATCGTCGGGCAAGGCACTGGTGGCCATCTGGGTGTACGCCGACAACAGCCTGGTGATCGCGCACCTCGACTTCATGAATACCGAGCACTTCATCCTCTGGCATGCCCCGCTCGGCCATCAACTCAACTTCACCGACGCCGGCGAGCTGAACCATGAGCTGTTCTCGCTCGGCATGGAGATCCCCGACCAGCTCGACCGGGTGCTCACGCGGAGCTTCCGGCCGAGGAATCCGGTGTGAACGTCGATCCCGGAAATGGAACGGCGAGGCTCCTGCCGAGCCGCCTCCGTTCGGCGCGGGTCTCCTTTCCGACCCGCGCCCAACATTCGCGCCTGCCGTCTACAGCGCGCGAATCACCCGGCAGGGGTTGCCGGCGGCAAGGACGCCATCGGGGACATCCCGCGTGACGACGCTGCCCGCCCCGATGACCGACCGCGACCCGATTCGGACGCCCGGACAAACGATCGCCCCGCCGCCGACCCAGACGTCCGACCCGATCTCGATCGGCCGGGCGAATTCCTGCCTGCGCCGGAGCATCGCGTCCATCGGGTGCGTCGCGGTGTAGATTTGCACGGCCGGGCCGAACAGGGTGAAATCGCCGATCGTCACCCGGCAGACGTCCAGCACCACGCAGTTGAAGTTGAAGAACACCCGCTCGCCCAGCTCAATGTTCGAGCCATAGTCGCAGTAAAAAGGCGGCTGCATCCAGACGGTCTCGCCGCCGGAGCCGAACAGCTCGACGAGGATTCGACGGCGCCCGTCGGCCTGGGCCTCGCGGGTCGCGTTGAGGTCCTGACACAGGTCGCGCGCCCGGTCGCGCGCCCGGACAAGCTCGGGGTCCATCGGGTCGTACAGCTCGCCCGCCAGCATCTTGTCGCGCTCGGTCATCATCGGTGGGGCCTCGCAATGGGTTGGAAGGACGGCCGATTCCGAACGGACCTTGACGAGGGGATTCGCCACGCACACTCCATTCCATCGAAGATGGCGGGCCTCGCCCACCGACGGTGCCGCCTCGAAGCAGGCCCATCGTACCGCCGTGCTGAGCGCCGAGCGACGGAATGGCCACGCGCCACGGCCCGCCGATACAATGAAAATCCGGAGGATTCTGCGATGCCGATGCGCGACCACTTCCGCCAGCCGCTGGACACCATCACCTCGTGGGAGAGCCTGCACCAGGCCTGGCCCACGGTGATGGTGATGCACCTGAACCGGCTGCTGCCGGCACGCTTTCGTGCCGAGCCGGGTATCCACCAGGGTGCCTCCTTCGAGATCGACGTGTCCACCTACGACATCGCCGACGAGCCCACCCGGCCCTCTCCCGAGATCGGTCCTGGTGAGTCGGAGGCAGGCGGCGTCGCACTCGTGACAAAACCCCGGGTCTGGGCGCCGCCGCGGCCCACCTTCGAGGTGGCCACTGACCTGCCGGATCAGGACGAGTTCGCCGTGCTGGTCTACGATCAGCGGAGGCAGCGCCGGCTGGTGGCGGCGGTCGAGCTCGTCAGCCCGGCCAACAAGGACCGTCCTGAGAATCGCCACCTTTTTGCGGCCAGGTGCGCGGCTCTGCTGCAGAAGCGGGTGTCGATCGCGATTGTGGACCTGGTCACGACCCGGCATTTCAACCTGTACGACGAATTGCTGGCGATGCTCGATAAGTCGGACCCGGCCTTCTCGTCCGAGCCGCCGGCGACCTACGCCGCGGCCTGCCGCTGGACCCACCCCGGTACCCCCGAAGGCCCGACCGGCTGGCGGCTCCAGGCCTGGAACCACACGCTGGCGCTCGGCCAGCCGCTGCCGGAGTTGCCGCTCTGGTTGACCGACGACTTCGCCGTGCCGCTCGAGCTGGAATCCAGTTACGAGGAGACCTGCCGCATCCTTCGCCTCGCGTGACGAGCGGCGCCTCGGGCCGCCTCTTGTGGCCACCGGGTTGAAGCGGCGGCCGGCCAGGTGGCGTTCAGCGCGCCTTCTCGGCCCGACCCAGCAGCCGGTCCACCTCGGCCCACAGGGCCTTCCATTCGTCGCGCTCGGCCTGCGGCAGGGCGGCCAGCGCGGCCCCGTCGCGGACGCCGGCCAGGTCGGGGTCCCTCTGCCAGTAGTGCAATGCCCACTGGGCCCAGGAGCGGTCGGCGGGCTGGCCGCTCTCCAGTTGCGCCTTCCGCAGGGCCAGGTCGGAGCGGAGCCAGTCGAGGGCCTGCTTGCGCAACCGGGTTCGCTCCTTCTCGTCGAGGCCGGCGACATCCTCGCCCTGGCCGTCGGCGGCCAATGTTGCGGAGCAGGCGGCGTTGTAGCGGTAGGCAGCCTTCAGGTCGTCGCCGAGCTTCGGGTCGGCCGCCAGCGCCTCAGCCCAGAGCCGGGCGGCGAAGACGTAGTGCTTCGTGTCGTAGGCCATCTGGGCGAACGCCAGGCGCTCGGCGGCGTCGGCCGGCCGGTCCTTGCCGGCCAGGACCGCCGGGAACCGCCCTGCCAGGGCGACGAGCCGCTCGGCCTCGGCGACCCACCGGGCCGACGGGTAGCGCCAGCCGGGCCGCTTCGAGCCGAGTTCGTGCCCCACGCGATACTCGGCCAGCGACTCGGCGTACTGCCCCTGCTTCCGCAGGGCCTGGCCGAGGTTGCAGTGGGCCTCGGCGTAGTCGGGCTTGAGGCGGATCGCCTCGCGGCACGCCGCGATCGCACCGCGCACGTCGCCCGAGCCGCCCAGGGCGGCGCCGAGGCCGCCGTGGGCCTCGGCGAGGTCGGGCTTGAGGCGGATCGCCTCGCGGCACGCCGCGATCGCACCGCGCACGTCGCCCGAGTCGCCCAGGGCGAGGCCGAGGCCGCCGTGGGCCTCGGCGAGGTCGGGCTTGAGGCGGATCGCCTCGCGGCACGCCGCGATCGCGCCGCGCACGTCGCCCGAGGCTTCCAGGGCGAGG
>JAKAUH010000386.1 GCA_021818605.1 Planctomycetota bacterium | reverse complement strand
TGCCGGGTCGTCGCCGCAATGCCTGGCTTGGCAAGGGATACCGAGGGGCCAGCCAAACTCCTTCCGCTGTAGAACTAACGAACCGGCGGATCCAGCGTCTAACCATTGAGGGGAATGCCGCCTCCATCTCTCGACCCTCCAGGCCGGACACTCTGCGTGGTCTGGGTCGAGAGAGGTGGGGCCAGACGTGTCCGGCGCGGGGTTGCCATGCGAGGAGCCGCCGGTCAACCACTTACACCCAAAGCCAGGGGAGAAAGCACCATGAGGCGGTTTCGCGCATTGGGGGCCGGTCTCGCCGCGGCGTTTCTGGCGATTGGCTGGCTCGGGACCACGGCGTGGTCGCAGGGGTTCATTATCGACCGACGGCCGAGGATACCGGTCGCGCGGTCGTTCGAGATCCGGGAGGTCAGCATCATCGGCCGGATGCGGGACCAGGTGGCCGAGGTCCAGGTCTCGCAGACGTTCCACAACCCCGGCTCAACCATGGTGGAATCGGAGTTCCTCTTCCCGATGCCCGAGGAGGGCGCCGTCCAGGACTTCGTCCTGCTGGTCGACGGCCGCGAGCTGCCGGGGCGTCTGCTGCCGAAGGACGAGGCGCGGCGGATCTACGAGGAGATCGTCCGGGTCAAGCGCGACCCGGCCCTGCTCGAGTACATGGGTCGCGGGCTCTACCGAACGAGCGTCTTTCCGATCCCGCCCGGCGCCGATCGCAAGGTCACCATGCGGTTCACCCAGCTCTGCAAGCGCGATCGCGACGTCGTGGAGTTCACCTATCCACTCAGCACCCAGAAGTTCACCGCTAAGCCGATCCAGCGGCTCTCGGTCGAGCTGTCGATCCGCAGCAAGGAGCCGATCAAGTCGGTGTACTGCCCGACCGACGATGCCTCAATCCGGCGCTTCGACGACCACGAGGTCGACGTGAAGCTCGAGCGGCGCGACGTCATCCCCGAGCACGACTTCCGGCTGATCACGACCCTCGCCGAGGGGCGATTCTCGGCGTCCATGCTCAGCTACCGTCCGAGCGGGTCGGAGGACGGCTACTTCCTGGTGCTCGCCAGCCCCGAGGTCAAACGGGCCGACGAGCGGCCGCTGCCCAAGACGGTTATCTTCGTCATCGACCGCTCGGGCTCGATGGCCGGCAAGAAGATCGAGCAAGCCCGCCGAACGCTCAAATCCGTGCTGAACAACCTCCGCGATGACGACCTGTTCAACATCGTCGCCTACGACGACCGGGTCGAGAGCTTCAAACCTGAGCTCCAGCGCTACAATACGCGATCGCGCGAGGAGGCCCAGCGGTTCATCGACAACATCCGCGAGGGGGGGAGCACCAACATCAACGACGCCCTGCAAACGGCGTTGAAGATGATCCACGACCGATCGCGGCCGGGATACGTCCTGTTCCTGACCGACGGCCTGCCGACCGCGGGCGAGGTCAACGAGCTGCGCATCGCCGCGAACTGCCGCCATGCCAACGAGACGCACGCGCGGGTGTTCTGCTTCGGCGTGGGCTACGACGTCAATGCCCGGCTGCTCGACCGGCTCAGCGGCGGGAACTCGGGGACGAGCGAGTTCGTCAAGCCGGATGAAGACATCGAGGCGCACGTCGGTCGCTTCTACGCAAAGATGACCAGCCCCGTGCTGACTGACATTCATCTCGAGCTTGCGGGAGTCGACATCAACCGGCCGTATCCCCGCGACCTGCCCGACCTGTTCGAGGGCGGTCAGCTCATCGTGGCGGGCCGATACCGGCAGTCCGGAAAAACCACGATCCGTGTCACCGGCCGAGTGGGCGAGGAACGGCGGACGTTGGAGTTCCCCGCCGACCTGGCCGGCACCGACCGCGGCAGCGGCCACGAATTCGTCGAACGGTTGTGGGCCGTCCGGCGGGTCGGCGACCTGATCGACCAGATCGACATGAACGGACAGAACCGCGAGCTGGTCGACGAGCTGGTCGACCTCAGCCGGAAATACGGGCTGATGACGCCGTATACCTCGTTCCTGGCGGACGAGAATGTCCCGTTGCACGCGAACGCCCAGAACCAGCAGCGAGCGCAAATGATGCTGGGCGGGCTGCAACAGGCCAACGGCCCGTCGGGCGTCTCCCAGCGGGCCATCAAGCAAGGGTTCCTCCAGGCCAATCGGATGTCCGGGATGATGGGGCAGGGATCAAGCTTTGGCGGAATGAGCGGAATGCGCGGCGGAATGGGCGGCGGAATGGGCGGAGGCGGAGAGCCTGGGTACGCCGCAAAGGCCGCTTTGCCCGCGGGGCCGCAGGGTGCCAACCAGCTCAGCCAGCCGGGCCAGAGTCCGTCCGGCCATCCGAGTGGTGGTCAGCCCAATCAACAGGGAGCCAACCAGCCCGGCGCGGCGGACCAGAACCGAGGGACCACCTTCGCCCTGAAGCGGAAGTCGATCGGCCGGGCACCGGGCCAGCCTGGCATGGGCGCCATGATGGGCGGTGCGACGCAGGCGCTGAATGCCCCGACGTTCGCCAATAACTACCAGCCTGGGGCGCCCGGGGCCGGTCAAAATACGGCCGGCATCCCTGTCCAGCAGACACAGTCCGGCCCGCAGCCGGCCCGCGTGCGCCAGATCGGCACGAAGACGTTCTACTTCAAAAACGGCCGCTGGGTCGACTCGTCGGTCAAGCCCGATGAGGACGCAAAAGCCGAGAAGATCGTGCAGTTCAGCGACGCGTACTTCCGCCTCGCCCGGGCGCAGAAGGCCGAGTACAACCAGTACTTCAGCCAGTCCGAGCCCGTCACGGTCAAGCTCGACGGCAAGGTCTACCGGATCGATCCCGCCCCGGCGGACACCACCCGGTGACCGACCGTCGGCGTTCTCCCGATCAACCCGGCCGCGATGTGCCCTCCTTCCCGGAACCGGGCGCATCGCGGCCCCTTCATTTCTTCACGTTCACTCCAGGTCCTGGTCTTGCATCCCATCGGGGAATTCGTTAGTAAGAGTAAGTTCCCAAACCCAATTCGACCGAACCGGGTGGACAGCGCCCACTGCTCCAGACCATGAGTCGGCAGGTCAAGCCCACCCCTCGAACACTCGTCGCGGCCCCGGAAACCGACTACCGACAAGGATCTCATCAGAACGCGAGCGAGATCGTTTGCACGCAATTCCCCTCCGTCGCCCCAGGTCCCTTTTTACCCCGGGGGTTTCTGGTCGGCCTTGACTAACAGGGCTTATCAAATTCGCAAATGTTATTGTGCTCTTGCGACCCGGGCACCTAAGGCAACAGGGAGAGAACTCTTCGGAAAAGCGGGTTGCCGGAAGAGACCTATCGCGCGGCTTCGCGCCGCAGTGACCGCATCACGTGAAGGAACGTAAATCTCGAAAAAAAGCAGGCGCGCACCGCTCGCTGATCGACGCTTTCATCCAGCGGACCGTCAGGAGTTGTCGGCGTGCGCCGGGGACCATAAACCGGGTGAATCGTCAGGATGATGATCCATCGACCGGACTTCATCGTCGTCGGAGCCATGAAGAGCGCCACCACCACGCTGCACGAGCAACTCGCGCGGCAGTCGGGCCTTTTCATGTGCCATCCCAAGGAACCCAACTTCTTCAGCGACGACGCGAACTACGCGCGGGGCTGGAAGTGGTACGGTGCGCTATTCCGTCCGGCCGGCGACACGGAACTCCGCGGCGAGTCCAGCACACACTACACGAAGCTGCCAACCTATCCGCGGACCGTGGACAGGATGGTGCGCGACCTGCCGCGGCTGAAGCTGATCTACGTGATGCGGCACCCGATCGACCGGCTGGCCTCGCATTACGTTCACGAGGTGACAACGGGCCGAATCCGGGTCAACGTGGCCGAGGCGGTCGAGCAGTTGCCCGAACTCATCGACTACGGCCGGTACAGCCGGCAATTGCAGCCGTTCCTCGACGCCTACGGGCCTGCATCGGTCCTCCCGGTGTTCTTCCCGAGGCTCGTCAGTCATTCTCAGGCCGAGCTCGAGCGGATCGGCCGGTTCCTGGGCGTGGAACATCCTCTCTGCTGGGATGACGATCTGGAGCCCCAGAACCAGGGATCGGAGCGTCTGAGGCCCAGCGCGGTGCGCGCGGCCCTGGTCCAGGCCCCGGTGCTGACGGCGATCCGGCAAAAGGTGGTGCCCCGGACCTGGTCGCGGCCGCTCAAGGCCTTCTGGCGGGCGCGGGTCGAGCCACCGCGGATCTCGCCGGTCCTCCGGTCGAGGCTCTGCGAGTTGTTTGACCCCGACCTCGCCGAGCTCGGCTCGTGGCTCGGGGTCTCGCTCGACTGCGAGACGTTCCACCAGCAGACCGTCGATCGACCCCTGAATTGGGCTGCAATCTAACCAGGCGGCGCGGCCGGCGGTCGAAACGTGTACACCGAGACGAGCTCCGGGCGGATCATCCGCTCGCCCGATTGAAACCCCCTGCGCAGCCGGGCGGCGACGGCCTTGTTGCGCGTTGGATCCTCGGTCGGCACGGTGGAAAGGGCACGCTGGCGGCGGGGATCGAAGGCGTCCCCCTCGACCGAGAACGGCTCGACCCCCTGACGATAGAGGATATCCTCGAGCGCGACCTGGATCGACTGGAGGATGCCGCGGACGGCGGCCGTGCGATCGGGATCGACCTCGTCGCGCGGGCGGGCCTCGATCATCTTGCCGATGTCGTCGTGGAGCTGGATCAGGTCGAGAAAGATCGGCCGCTGGACCTTCAGCAGCAGGTCCTGCTTGTATTCCTGGAGCTCGGCGTGCAGACGATCCACGACGCGCTCACGCGTCGCCTCGGCCCGCGACTCACGCTCGAGCACGCTCTGAATGGCGTCCAGCCGCCGGCCCAGCCGCTCCTCCAGCAGCGAGAACGAGTCCAGCCAGTCGGGTGCGGACCGAGAGGCCGGCGTGCGGCCATCAACGGCCGCCACGTCCTCGGGCGGCGACTCGTCGAACGATGTCGCAGAAACCACCTGCGTGATCCCATCCGACGGCTCGATCATCGCGGCGACTGCGTCCGCTCGCGGTTCGCCCGTGGTCGCGCCGATCTCCGCCGGCCCGGCGTTCGGATCCGCCTCGTCGCCTGTCTCGTCCGGCCCGTGTTCGTCGTCAGTTCGCATCGGCAGGCTTCTCGAAAACTGAAAGCACATCTTTCCCAGGGCTTTTGCCCGAGGGGCGGCCTTCCTGGATTCTGTCCCGAATAGACCAGATTTGCGAGGGCATGCCGCCCGGCGAGCGGGAGCATTGCCGGGTTCCTTCTTCCGTCATGAACCAGGGCCTGACCTCGCCCGTTCGCCCGGAGCGACGCCGCGTCGCTTGCAGAGGGAGCCACTTGCCTCGCACACTCGGGACATTACACTGGCTCCGATCGAACACCGCTGCGCGGCCGGGAAACCTCAGCGCCGGGCGGCCCATTTTTTCGGGTTGGGAGAACCTGCGACATGCGACACATCATCGGCAAGATCACCCTGTCCTGGCTGGTCGCCGCGAGTCTGGCCACCAGCGGATTCGCTCAGGAGAAGCCCAACGACTCGACACTGGGCGCCCGGCCGCCTGAAGGTGCGGTCGTCCTGATCGGCGACAAGGGCCTCGACGGCTGGGTCAAGCGTGCCGGAAAGACCGCGGCCGACTGGCCGATGACCGACGGCGTCGCCACCGTGGGCCACGGTGACATGCTCACCCGCCAGCGATTTGGCGACTTCCGCCTGCATGTCGAGTTCAACGTCCCCTACATGCCCAGGGCACACGGCCAGGGCCGGGGCAATAGCGGCGTGTACCTCGGCGGAATCTACGAGCTCCAGGTGCTCGACTCGTACGGCCTCAAGTCGAAGAACAACGACTGCGGCGCGATCTACCAGCAGGTCGCCCCGTCGGTCAACGCCTGCAAGCCGCCGCTCCAGTGGCAGACCTACGACGTCACCTTCCACAAGGCCGTTCTCGACGGTTCAGGGAAGGTCGTCAAGAAGGCACGCGTCACCGTGATCCAGAACGGCATCAAGACGATCGACGATGCCGAGATCAATCCCACCCCAGGCGGCTTCAACAACCCGCCCGGCCAGGACGGTCCCATCCTGCTTCAGGACCACGGCAACGCGGTGCAGTACCGGAACATCTGGATTCAGCCGCTTGGCTCGTGAGTCGCTCCCCGAGCCACTCCGAGCTCAGCCCTCGGCCGCCGCCTTGAGGGCCTCGAGGGCCGGCTCGTAGTTCGGCTCGGAGGCGATCTCGGGAACGATCTCGACGTACTGGATCGTGTCGGCCGGGTCCACAACGATGACGGCGCGGGCGAGCAGGGGGACGGGCAG
>JAKAUH010000773.1 GCA_021818605.1 Planctomycetota bacterium | reverse complement strand
CGAGCACCTTGAAGTCATGTTCCGCCGGCTCCCCGAGGGTCGGTATGTACCAGGCGAGGAACAGGCGCTCGGGGCTGAAGGGGCCCCCCAACGACCCGGGCCCGCCGCGTCCGACCTCCGGCACCCGGGCACGAATCGGAGTCGGACGATCCGGCGTCGCGTCTAGTCGCTCCAACCGCCCGTTCAAGAGCGCGGTAATGGTTCGTGACTTAGTCTTGCCCGGTTGTTGACCGAAAAGATCGAGTAGTGTCGCGCCATCGCTCCGATAGGCATATAATGTCTGAAACTGGAGCGCAAGTTTGAACTTTCCCGTGCCGGTGTCCGCTCTCTCAAGTCTGCCCTCGTGGATGAAGGAAACGTCTCGGAATGACGAATGATACCTTTGAAGCAGGGCGAAGACGGTCGTCCCATCCATCGCTGGGCCGGTTTGGCCCGTTGAAATGAAAGCCAGCAAGAGAGCGATTGAGGCCACCATCAACTCCTGACTTGGGGAATGCCCGAACCGCAGCGGGGCGTCGCACTCTGACTCGCAGGGGCGGTGCCGCATGCCCTGTCAAATATGTCGGAATCAAAGCACCGACAGTGCGAGCACCTCGGCCGACTCTTAAGGCGCAATCGCTACACGGACTCGCCTACCAGTCAGAAACAACCCATCGGAACCGAGGGCCGCACGCGACGGTGGCGCTCGGCACATCTCACCGCCCACCCCTGGCCGCCGGAGGAGCGGAAGCCGGCACTTGTTTCGTCCAGGCAACTGCTACGGCTCATAAGGCCAAACCGACGCAACGGACCCCCCGCACGTATAATCATTGTCGTTTGTGCACGCAAGGTTCCCGCCCACTAACTGGCAGGTGCCCCAAGTGTTCCTACCGGTCCTGTCGCACGACACGGCCAAACTTGGCTTCGGAAAAACATCAGGGCTACCATAGCTAAGCGAATAAAGAGAGTAGTTGGTCTGTGTATCGCATGTAACGCAAACCGTGTTGAGGGCGATACACGCATTCCCTGCCACTGCGGTGGTGCCCTGATCAGTGATGTACACCGCTTCCAAGGCACTGCAATTCGGAGCGCCGGTGGTGGGGGATTGGTAGTAGTTTGGATTCGCTCCCTGCACGCGTTCCAGCAGCCGCTCGGGAATGGGAGCGAGAGCGGGACTGGCCGCCGCAGCCAGCGCCACGAGACACGAGAACAGGGCCGCGGCGAGGAGCCCGGTCGACATCCGATCACTTCGCACGAAACCGCTGACACTCATGACCAAAAACCTCCTCTTGAATGTCACGTAGGGAAGTGGCAACCGATCAATCCACAATCTCGCCTCCATTGCGGGTTCCAAGGCCCCGCCACACCGACAACTGGATTCCTTCGAGCGCAAATCGAGCCGAACCGTCGCCCATCAACACGTTCACGCCGCCCATGTGCCAGCTCCGCGCCGTGGCCATGCCCGGCGGCGGGAAGGACTTTGGCAAGATACAATCAGGCACACGCCCGTTGGGCGATTGCGTATGCGTGTAGAGGGTGCGGTCCCTCCCGGCCCAGAACCAGCGGTTACCTCCAAGTGGGTACACCGTGGCCGCAGGTCGGGCGGCAACCTGGCATCCGATCAGCATCTCGTCGGCGGTGTTGACGTCGGCGGCCAGCCCCCAGAAGTCGCGCTCGGGCAGGGCGCCGCCCCCGGATCCCGAGCCGCGAAGCCGCTCTGAAAACGCCGAGGTATGGCTCAGGCCGTCCGTAACGAACGCTGGCCGGGTGAGCTCCGTTTCCATGAACAGCCCGTTCCCGCTGTCGCGGCTTTCCGCCCACGGCGCCACGTACGGACCCAGACCCACATTACCTCGGTAATTGTTGCCGGTCCCGGCGAACGGGCCGCCGTCGGTTGGGCAGAGAAACGTGTCGATGCGAACGTTCATCGCCGTCGCGTTGATAGCGGCTAGCAGGAGTTGAGTTGGCCCCGGGATCTCGCCGAAGTTATCGGTCGGTTCCGTGCCTGCTGTAAAGTTGACCGCGTTGTAGACGGTCCGTTGCTCGAGATATGGCAACAGCCGTACCTGTATTGAGAACATGCCTTCATAACTATACACATCCGAAAACCGGCGATGGGTTACGGAAACGGGATAGCACTGGTGGTCGGTCTCGTAGCCGTGCAACGCCAAACCGATCTGGCGCAAGTTGTTCTCGCACCGCGCTCGGCGTGCCGCCTCCCGCGCCGACAGTGCACCGGGGAGCAGCAGCGCCGCCAGGATCGACACGATTCCCATGACGACAAGCAGCTCGATGATTGTAAAACCACCACTGGCAGACCCAGGCTGTCGCATCGCATCAAGCCCCCGGGGGGAGGACCACGACACTCAGGGACACGGTCGGTTGATCCTCGAAGTCGGTCTTGATCGTGACTTTCGAATCGCGCTCACGGGAGGCGCGGTCCGTGTCGATCCGCAGCCTTAGAGTGTGTACCGACCGGGCCCCGCGGTCGAATTCACAGCTCGCGACCAGGTCCGACGGTCCCGCGTCGCTTATGCTGAAGGGGCGGTTGTCGAATGCCCTGACGGTGATTATGTGCGTCAGGTCCCGCTCCGACCGTCTCAGGACGAGCTTCGACGGACTTGCGGCAATGACGGGGACGACCTGCCAGACGACGGGCTGTTCCTGGGTGTGCCCGTCGGTCCATCGAAATCGCAATGTGCCTGACCGCGACCCCGCGTTCAGTGACGCAGGCAACACGATCTCAACATCACGGACATATGACATAACCCTTTCTTGCTCCGTCCGCTCTTTGGGTTCACCCAGGAATCGGGCAACCAACGGCGGATCGACCTCGACCCTCGTTGGAAGGACGCCGCCCTCCTGGGCCAGCCGACGAGAGATTATTCGCATGACTTGTCTACCAGCCCGGCCGATCGGAAGAGTGCGCGACGACTCAGACGTTTCTCTGACTTCCCACTCGGGATAGGTCATGACGTTCAAGGCGTACGTTATGCTCGGGCATTCGCCGCTGTCGGTCTGGATCAGGAACCCGACGCGTTTTCTTTCCGGCTGGAGGGAGGGAGCGACCTTCAACATGACGGGAATCGGGCACCGGCCGCCCGTTGGGATCGCCTTCTTGGAGAGGGGGCCAATCTGTGAACAGCAAGGGGTTGTCGCTCTTGAGCCGGTGATCCGGATCGACAGTTCGGTCGAGTTGATGAAGGTGAATTCGTGGCGCAGCGTTTGACCTCGAGCCAGTACCGGCCCGAAGTCAAACTCTTCGAAATTCGGCCTTACCCCCCCCCCCCCTTCGAATCGGCAAGGATCGCCGAAACCTCCGCCTCGGGATTGGGTCCGGAGCAACCTGCTGCTAGCAAAGGAAGGAAGATGATCCAGTTCCTGCCCATCACCTTGGCGCCCCCTCGGCGGTTCCCGGGCACGATAGCTGATTTCATTCAATACTGTACACGACCGGCAGATCAGGTCAAGCGGAAAATCTCGAAATCGGGGGGTTGGGGGGCTGGACTGGGGGTCGGGCTCATCGGCTCATCCGCGCCCATCTTCGCCACGAATGGCGGTTCACGGCCTCGACAAGGACGGCCGGGCAGGCGAGTCGGCGGGGAGCTCGCCCATGAGCCGGTCGTAATCGGCCTTCAGCCGCTCGACGACGTCGCGATGCTCGGCTGCGACGTTGTGCCGCTCGGCCGGGTCGTCCCGCAGGTCGAACAGGCTCATCGCGCCGGTCGTGTCGCCGTCCCGCTCGCCCGGATACGCCGACGGCTGCGCCTGCTCGTAAGGCGCCAGGATGGTCACGCCGTCCGGGCCCCTCGGATCGACCCAGTGCCCGCCCGATGAGTTGACGTGGAATTCTCGGGCCGGCCAAACGTGCAACTTCCAGCGAGCGTCGCGCACGGTCGCCACGCGTGCCCCCTGATGTCCGAAGAGCACCTCATGCACCGGCCGGTCATCACCAGTGAACAGCGGCAGCAGGTCCCTGCCGTCGATCACGCGGTCGCGAGGCGCGGGGACTCCCGCGACCGCCAGAGCCGTCGCGAACAGGTCCATCGTGACGGCCAGCCGGTCGCTCACCCGGCCCGCCGGGATCCGCCCGGGCCATCGGGCGATGCAGGGGACCCGGAATCCCCCCTCCCAGCTCGTGGCCTTCATCCCGCGCAGGCCGCCGGTGCTCCCCCCGAACCATGGTCCGTTGTCGCTCGTGAAAACGACCAGCGTGCGGTCGTCCAGCCCCAACTCCTTGAGCCGGCCGAGGACCTGGCCGACGCCCCAGTCCAGCTCGGCCAGAACATCGCCGTAAAGCCCCGCGCCGCTTTTCTTGTAGAATGCCTCCGAGCAGGCCAGCGGCTTGTGGGGCATCGCGTGCGCCAGGTAGAGGAAGAAGGGCCGTTTTCTGTTCTGCTCGATGAACCGCAGGGCACGCTCGGTGTAGCGACGGGTCAGAGTCGCCTGCACGACCGGATACTCGACGGCGGCCTCACCATTGATGAGCTGGACCGGCCGCATGTCGTTGCTGTAGAGGACGCCCAGGTACTCGTCGAACCCGCGCCGGGTCGGAAGCGACTCGGGCCGCCTGTGGCCGAGATGCCACTTGCCGACCATCCCCGTGGCATAGCCGGCCGCCTTCAGAACCTGGGCCAGCGTGACCTCACTCGGAGCGAGCGCCATGGCGTCGGCCGTCGGTCCACCGTCAGGGGCCGGGTTGCCCGTCATCCCGTTGCGGAACGGATAGCGACCGGTCAGGAGCGCGGCGCGGCTGGGAGCGCAGAACGGCATCGGGGTGTTGAACTGCGTCAGCCGCACCCCCTCGGCGGCCATCCGGTCGATGTTCGGCGTCTTGAATCGGGGATGGCCGTAACAGCCGAGGTCGCCGTAGCCGAGATCGTCGGCCAGGATGATCACGATGTTCGGACGCACCGCCGCCGGAGGGTCGGCCGCGCACACTGGCCCCGGCGAAGCCGCCACGGCGAGCGTCAGGATCACGTCGAGGACGGCGAACGAAAGATTCCGTGCGTACATCATCGGCTTCGAGTCCTATAGCTCCAGCACATTCCGCGAAGGCAACGAGCGCAGGCTGTTGGCCTCGTCGTCCCCGATGAATTCCTCCTTGACGGGATCGAGGCGCAGCTTCCGGTTGAGCAGCCACGACAGCGCCGCGGCGTGGCAGGCGATGTGCGACCTGCGCATGATCGACGAGTTGGCGGCCGTGAGACCGCGCGATTTGATGCAGTCGAGAAAGTTCCTCGAGTGGGCCGCGACATCCAGCCCGGTCGTCGGTTTGATCTCCAGGTCCTTCAGCTCCGACCGCAGCGACGCGGGTTTGACCTCGATCCCGCCGCTGTCGCCGACCTCGACCCAGCCCTCGTCACCCACGAACCGGACCGGACAGGTGCCCAGCGACTGCACCCAGCCCGGACGCGCTCCGAACGGCGTCTTGAGAAAGTCGAGCACCAGCTTGACACCGTTGGCATAGCGGGCCGTGATGTTGGTGGCCGACGGCTCGTATTCGACCGGCAAGGTGTCGTCGGCGCGGTTGGCCCACTGGCACAGGTCGACGGTGTGGGCACCCCAATCCAGCAGGCGGCAACCCGAGTCAAAATCCCAGTACCCGCGCCAGCCCCCCTTGACATAGGCCGAGTTATACGGCCGCCACGGCGCCGGGCCCAGCCACCGATCCCAGTCGACGACGTCGCGCGCCGGCGTCGGCTCCGCGGGGAGCCAGGCTGTCTGGACGCTCGGCGTGTAGACCGAGGCATACAGCGTGTGCACCTTGCCGAGCTTGCCGCTCTGGGCCAGACGCACGGCGGCCTGGAAATTCGGAAGGCTGCGCCGCTGGGTGCCGGCCTGGAAGACTCGCTTCGTCGCCCGGATCGTGTCGTCGAGAGCCTGGCACCAGGCGATGGTCAGACCGCAGGGCTTCTCACTGTAGACATCTTTGCCCGCCCGAGCCGCCAGGATCGACGCCGGCGCATGCCAGCGGTCGCCCGTCGCGATCAGCACCGCGTCGATATCACGACGGCCCAGCAGCTCGTGGAAGTCGCGGAGGACGGCGCAGTCCGAGTTCCCGTAGTGCGAGTCGACCCGTTTCTTCGCCGCCGCGCGCCGGCTCGCCTGCACGTCGCAGATCGCCACGCATTGCAGGTCGGAGTGCTTGAGGATCGATCGAAGGTCGTAGGTACAGCGCGGTCCCACGCCGATCACACCGAGAGTGATTCGCTCCGACGCGGCGGTTTTCCCGTCGCGGCCCAGCGCGCTCGAGGGCACGAACCAGGGCGCCGCGATCGCCGGCGCCACCACCGAACTCGCCAGCAGGT
>JAKAUH010000236.1 GCA_021818605.1 Planctomycetota bacterium | reverse complement strand
GCGGCTCGACGATCTCGTCCCCGCCCTTCGACCAGAAATCCAGGCCGGCGATGAGCACGGAGTGGTTCGGCAGGTCGACCATCGCGCCGGGGCCGAAGCTCGTGATGAGCTGGCTGCGGCGGATCTGGCCGGGCGGGCGAGCACCGGGTTTGCGCTTCATGCCTCGTCCTCCTCGATTTCAATCCCGTCCAGGGTCTGGAGCCAGAGGTTGACGCTCGGCTCGACGTCGCGCATCGAGCGGTTGGCCCGAAACTTCATCCGGGGATGGTGGGGTGGGAGGTTCTTCACCTCGGGGTCCAGGAAGTCACGCAGCAACGGCGAGGCGCCACCGACCTCCGACTGGTACTGGAGGACGCCGCCCACCTGGTTCAGCTCGTGGGCGAGCTTGCTCCACTCGTCGAGCAGGTCGTTGGCGCGTTCCCGGACCCGCTGGCGGAGCCGCTGACGTTCCGGCTCAGACAGGTCGCGACTGTGCTCGTGCGCCCGTTCGGCGAGGACATCCACCGCGTGCTCGAGCCGCGGCCGCTCGCGCAGGATCTCGGCGGCCCCGCGCGGGGGCGTCATCGGGGAGTGTCCGTGGCGGCTCAGGGCGACGAGCGTCGCGGCCAGCGCCCGGTCCAGGGCCCGCGGCGAGAACGGCGTCACGCTGGTTGCCTCGACGCTGCGATAGAACGTCTCATGGTAGGCGCAGAACCGTTCGAAGTGGGAACGGTCGCGGGGCTTGTGCACGTTCAGGATCGTGACGACCAGGCCCGGGCGCTCGTGATCGCGGCCGACGCGGCTGGTCGCCTGGATGTATTCTGCGCTCGTCTTCGGCTGCCCGAAGACGACCATCAGGCCGAGCCGGGTGATGTCGAGGCCGACCGAGATCATGTTGGTCGCGATCGCGACGTCCACGCTCCCCTTTTCCCCGAAGGGCAGCGAGAGCCGGCGCTTGGCCTCGGCGACCTTCGCCGTGCTCTCCCGGCTCGTCAGCTCGACCGGGTCGTAAGCGATCTCGCGGTCCGCGAACAGCCCGGCCGCCTCGCCGACGCGCTTGCGGGTGCCGTAGCGAAGCACGCGGTTCCTGACCTCGTCCTCGATCAGCCGACGCGCGCCCCCGAGCTCGCGCAGGCTGTTGAAGTACGCGAGCACCGTCATGTAAGGGTCCGCCGGGTTGGGGAGCCCCGATTTTTTGTCGTGCGCGCGGTGGAACCGCTCCGCGGCGGCGAGCAGCGCCACCGCGACGCGCAACATCACGACCTTGGGGCTGCGGCCCTGCGCCGCGACCCCGAGATACCGCCGGGCGTTGCTCTGGTCGGTCGAGTGCGTGACGGCGAAGAACGAGTCGCGGCGATCGGGGCCGGGGGGCGGGAAGATCTCGACGAACCGGTGATTGAACAGGGCCTGAATCTGGTTTTCGGCGCGGCGGACGGTCGCGGTCGACGCGACGATCTTCGGGCGGATGCGCTTGCCGTCGACGTCCCGCGTGCAAAGCTCATCGAGCGCGGTCTCATACAGGCCCGCGATCGTTCCGAGCGGGCCCGAGATCAGGTGCAGCTCGTCCTGGATCACCAGGTCGGGGGGCAGCAACCGGTCGACCGGCAGGGCGTTGCCGACACCCGGATGGCACGGGCCGTAGAAGCCCTGGTTGTTGGAGCGCTGCACGCGGCCGAAGAACGCGCCGACATCCCCCGTCCACGGCATCGCCGCGAACTTGTCCACGGTCGCGATCATGAAGCAGGGAAGCCGTCGGTAGATCGGCTCATCAACGGCGAGGATCGGCAGCGAGTTGCCCCGGCTGAACGCGCAGTCGCGATTGACGCAACTGACGCGAAGGTCGAGCGGCTCGTTCGGGTTCGGAACCAGGCGGAAAGACTCCTTCTTGAACTTGGTGCCGCACCAGGGGCACTCTTCGAGAGGGATCGGCGACGGCTTGCGGTCGTCGTTCTGGAAGGCGATCGTCTTCGCCCGCGCCGATTCCTTGCTCCTGTCTCCCTTCTTGCCCATGACGTTCGGCGTGGCGGCCCGGCCCACCCAGAGGCCGATCTCGAACGGCCAGTCGCCGAGCTTCGCGACGTCGCCCTGCCGCTCGAGCTCGAGGGCGCAGATCAACGTCGAGGCGCGGCCCAATTGGTCGAGCGTGAGGAGGCGCAGCGTGTACCGCATTAGCATGGCCAGGCCCGCCGACGCGATGCCCGGATTGCGGAGCCGGCGGAGGACCAGGGTGAACGCGGCGAGTCCGAGGTACGCCTCGGTCTTGCCGCCGCCGGTGGGGAAGAAGAGCAGGTCGACCACCTCGCGGTCGAGGTCCGTGGGGTCGGCGATGCCCGGCAGGTTCATCAGCAGGAACGCGAGCTGGAACGGCCGCCACGTCGGATCGACGGATTCCGCGGTCTTGCCCTGCATCACGCCGAGCCGCCGCCGCGCGGCGGTCGCCATCGCCCGGTTCGCGACGCGGAATGCCTCGAGGCAGTCGGGGTCGTTCAGCCGGGCGATTCCCTTCTCGATGCGGGTGGCGGCGCCGCGGGCGCGGGACAGCAGCTCCTGGCCGGTTTCCTTGCGGCGAAGTGGCGTGGCGGGTGTCTGACCCTCCTGCCGGACGATCCAGGCCCGGTACTCGGCCACGATCGGCTGAAGGCTCTCGCGGGCGTGGTTCCCGTCCGATAGGGCGGCCAGCCGGTCCATCGACAGCTCGACGCCCTTCATCTCGGACGGGGCGACCCGTTCGACCTCGGCCTGGGGGAGCCAGCAGGTGCGGACGCACTGGCAGTGATCGCGGTCGCGGTCCCGGACGACCTCGGTGGCCACGTTGTGGCCGACGGCGTACTCGCAGACGTCGCGATACTGGAGGTCGGCAATGCGCTCGTCCGGGTCGTCGCTCTCGAGGCTCCGGAAATCCGGGCGTGCGACGAAACCCTCGTCGCAGCACACCTCGAGCTGCGTCTGGAAGGCGAATGCCTCGTCGCGAGTTTCGTCGGGCGCGGGGACGCGGCGGTTCACCAGGAAGACGGAGACGGCTCGCGTGCCCCTGGGAAGCTCGCGCTCGTGGCCGTCGCTGACGACCTCGCGAACCGCGAGCGCCGCGTGCAGTCCGTTGCTGTCGGGGATCGGGAACTCGCGCGTGCCGCGCGTCATCTTCGCGGGGATGGGCAGGTCCAGCTCCGCCTGACGATCGGCCCGGCTCCATCGCTCGTCGCGGCCTTCGCCGTCGCCGTCGCCGGTGATGCTGAACCTGTAGTCGCCCCAGCGGATCCGGGCGTGGAGCGTCTTCGTTTCTTTCGGGACGAGGACGCTCAGGCCGATGGACGAGGGCAGGTACTTCTGGCGGGCGGCGGCCGGCTCGGGGGGCTGGTTCTCGTCGGCCGAGGCGGAATTGCCGGCGGCGTCGAGCTCGTCGGTGCTGGCGGCGTCGACGCGCTGGGCCGGCGCGGCGTCGAGCGGCACGAGGAACCCGGTCAGGTAGAACCGCGACGGCGGCTGGTCGAGCACCTCGTCCGGGGCGCCGAGGCTGGCGTCGGGCCCGATCAGGTCGAGTTTCAGGGCATCGACGAGCCCTCGGCGCACCTCGTCAGGCGTCATCGCTTGGTTCCTCTCGTCCCCTTCCGGGTCTTGCGTGGCGTCGGGGAAGCGGTCGCGTCGGCATCCGCCGCGGCGTTGCGTTGGCGCTTCGTAACGGCCAGCCGATGGCGGGCCCGTCGGATGGAATCGTGCAGGGTTTTCTCCAGCACCTCGCGGGGCGGCAACTCGGTCAGATACCGGGCGACCCGGATGCCGCTCTGGTCGAGCTGGAGCAGCTCGACGTGCTCCTCGGACCTGTCGGCGCAGAGGATCAGCCCCAGCGGCGGCTCCTCGCCGGGCCGGGTGTCGTGCTTCTCCAGCCAGCGGAGGTACAGCTCCATCTGGCCCTTGTCGGCGGCCTGGAACCGGTCCAGCTTCAGCTCGATCGCCACGAGCCGGCGCATCCGGCGATGGTAGAAGAGGAGGTCGAGGTAGTAATCCTCGTTGTCCACGGTGATCCGCTTCTGCCGGGCCACGAACGCGAAATCACTGCCCAGCTCCAGGATGAACGCCTCCATCTCGCGGAGGATCGCCTGCTCCACGTCCTTCTCGGCATAGAGGCCGGTCAGCCCCAGGTGGTCGAGGAAATACGGGTCGCGGAAGACCAGGTCGGGGGTCATCCGGTCCTCGTCGCGCAGGGCGGCGATGTCCTGGGCGATCCGCTCGTCCGGCTTCTTGCTGACGGCCGTACGCTCGTAGAGCAGGTGGCCGATCTTGTGCCGGAGCGTCCGGGTGGTCCAGCGCTCGGCCCGGCACAGCTCGGCGTAGAAGTCGCGTTTGAGAGGGTCGTCGATGTAGATAATCTCCTTGAAGTGGGTCCAGCTCAATTGTCTCCGCAGCGCCGAGACAATTGCTTCGTCCGGGAAGACCTCGGCGAAACGGATCATGTGCCGGAGGCTCTTCTCCGAGTAACCGCGTCCGTACTCCACGGTCAATTGCGCAGACAGTGTCTGCACAATCTGCTCGCCGTACGCGGCCCGTTTCTCCTGGAGGATGTCCTGCCGGATTCGCCTGCCGACACTCCAGTGGAGGGTGACGATTGTCGCGTCGACGACCCGGGCAGTCTGCTCGCGAGCCGCTTCGATCAGCGCCCGGATGTCGCCCAGCAGGCGGTCGGTGTCCGGTATCGGGGCCGGCACCGCGGCCGCGGCCTTCGGGCGGGCCGGTGGGGTATTGAGCGTGGATTTCTTTGTCCTGGACATGGCATTTACCCGAAGAGATCCCGTTGATTCGGATCGGTCCTGGACGCCTTGTTGCGGCCCGTGCCCTTCCTGGTCTTGCCCGCGCCGTCGGCGGCGAGGCCGGAGAGGCGTTCCTCCTCGGCCCGCTGGCGGTTCAGCTCCACCAACTGCCGTTCTCGGGGCCGGCCGGGCCCAAACGCAGGGCCTCGACGAGCCGGCCACGGACATCGACTGGCTTCATGGCCGTCCTCTTCGACGCGTGTTTGACGGAACGATGAGAATCCGAATCGGATCGTCCTCGATCCCCACTATGCACCGATCGTTCGTCGCAAGCAATCGCCTGGGGTGAATTCTATCATCCGTTTCGCCGAAGAAACGGGAAGGGCCCAGCAAGGTCCCCGGCCTGACCCGCCTTGAACGCCGCGGAGCTGGTATTGTCTACGGGAAGCGCGAACGATTGGCCGGTCCAACCTGCCCGGACATTCGGGGTGTGCCGACCATTTGGCGCCCTTTCTCCGCCCCATTGCCCCCCTCCACGTCCGGCTTGCCAGGCGCAATCACGCAAGGTAACTTAAGTTGGAGGAGTCGAATCGCATGACGATCCATTTACCGCCCCAGGTCGAAGACTCGATCCAGGCCGCCGTGCGGACCGGCCGGTTCGCGTCGGTCGATGACGCGATGACCGAGGCCGCCCGTCGGTTGCTCCGCGAGATCGCCCAGGAGCCGCCCGGGCCGCGGCCGACCGCGACCACGCCGCCGCTGCTCGGCGCGATGAGCGACGATGCCGCCGAGCTGGACGAGATCGTGGCCGAAGCGATGAAGCGTCGGCGCGAGGGGCCCTGGCGGACCGTCGCCGGTGAATAAGGCATTACTCGACACCGACATCCTGTCGGAGATCATCAAGGGCTTCGATCCGAACGTCGCCCGTAACTCCGCCACCTATTACCAGGTGTTCGGACAGTTCACCCTGTCGGCCATCACGGTGATGGAGATCGTCCAGGGATTCGAGAAGAACCAGAGCGTCCGCAAGCGACAATCCTTCATCGCCCTGGCCGCCGCCGAGGAGGTGATCGACTTCGACCGGGCCGACGGCGTGCTGGCGGGCCGCATCGCCGGAGAGCTCGATCGCACGGGGCAGCCCATCGGCGCGGCCGATACGATGATCGCCGCCATCGCCCTGCATCACGGCCTGGACCTGGTCACCGGCAACATCTCCCACTTCCGGCGCGTGCAGCAACTCGGCTATCCGCTCACGTTGACCAACTGGCGAATGTAATGGTTCTTGCCCGCCCGTACTGGCGCAACTAACCCTGTGCCTATTTCCGACCCATCTGGCAAGGCGAACATTCGGCCGCCTTATTTTAGCAACGATCCGCGACTGAGCTAGAAGTCCAGCGGAAAAGGGGAGGCGTATTACCCCGGCGAGAACGATCCTCACGTAGGTCAGGCTTTCCTGCCTGACTCCGCCCGATCCGATCCGATCCGATCCGATCCGATCCGGGCCGATCCGATCCGGGCCGACCGCGTCAGGCTGGAAAGCCTGACGGACTTCCGGTCCGGTCCCGCAATGGGTT
>JAKAUH010000097.1 GCA_021818605.1 Planctomycetota bacterium | reverse complement strand
CTGCCCAGTTTCCGTTCACCCCTCCTGCGATTGACCTGACGCCCCCGGCGATCAAGAAGTCGGGCGAAATGGAGGGCACCCACATCCCTGGGTTACCCCGGGAGGGAGAATCCTCAACGAATGAGGCACAATGCGATTCGAGCTTCGATCTGCGCTTGGCTCTTGACGGCAAAGGCGTTGCAGAACCGAGCCCGGGAGCGCATGTTACGGCGGCATGAAAGTCGGTCCGGCATTCTTGCCTGACGTCGTCCCATGCGGAAGAAAAGCCGTGCTCGGGATCACGCGGCACCGGTCCGACTTCAGGTCCTCGGCGCATCGGTGCTTCAGAAAGAGAACTTGACCCTTTCCGCGGTTCTTCGCAGAATGCGGCCCTCAAGTTTCCGGAGACCCTCGCCGAGTTGACACCCTTCTGAATTCTCGCTCTCCCCCAGCTTGAGCGTGTTTCCAGCAAACCAGGAACGGGCCGGACCGACGCAAGGAGGTCCCGCCGGTCGTGTGGTTGCAAGACCACCAGGGACCGAGACTTCTGCCGCGGGCCAGGTTCTCGCAACCCCCATGGATGAGGAGGCTGCGGTTGAACCAGACGACGCGGCGATCGCGATGTGACTCGAGCCGAACCCAGACGGACCAGCACGACACACCAGACACCCCGACACAACACGAGTCGTGGTCAGGATTGAGGCCGGCCGGCCGGTTGGATGCGACGAGAGGATCGAATCGAAGCCGAAGATGCGCCATTCCTGGCAGAAGAAGACAGAGAAGAGTTCAAGGAGGAGACTTGCCGTGTTACGTCGCTGCCCCGCTCCCTTGATGGTCCTGACGGCGGCCCTGGCCTTCAGCCTGGGCTGGATGCCGTCGCCCTCCCGGGCCGATGGATTGACGGCCGGCACGAATACGTCGAACACCTCGACGGTGCTGCTCGACTACACGCTCACGACCACCCAGGCGATCGCGCCAGTCTCGGGAACTCCGTCGACCACGGGCGGCAGCACCCCCACGCCCCAGGTGCTGGCGCTCGACACGCCGATCTCGATCGTCCCCCCGCCGAGCACCAGCTCCACTGGACCGCTCGAGATCAAGGGGCCCACGGACGGCTACTATTACAAGAACCCCAACGAGCTCCTCGTCGGCGTGGGCAACACCACGCTCAACGGCTCGCCCGTGCAGGCGCTGGGATTGACCTTCTACGGCAAGGGCCTCGCCGCGGGGGACAGCCTGAGTTTCTCGTTGCCCTTTTCCGGGTCGATCGTCAACGGCAACCCGCCGCAGATTCCGCAGTTCACCGTGGTGAACGCCACGACCCTCCAGCCCATCTCGTCGATCCAGATCAAGTACATCGGCAAGGACAGCTCGAGCGGCACCACGACAACCACGGGCACCGGCACCGGCACCGGCACCGGAACGGGAACCGGGACTGGCTCGGGCGGCGGGCCTGGTACTGCGGAGTTCGTCCCCGAGCCGCTGTCGCTTCTCGTCTGGTCGGCGCTGGCGGGCATCGGCGTCTGGCGGACGCGCCGGACGGCTCGGCCCGGGCATCCGGCATCGCGTTGACCTGATCTGCTTTCGTTCCATCCCACCGGCTCGCGCCGACAGAAACATCCCTTCCCCGCGGCGGCTCCGGCGCGCTACGGTAATGAGCGTGCGAGCGCGCCGTCGCGCTGGGTCGGCGATCGTCCCTGCGCGAGCGAGCCGTCATTCCCGGCCCGACCACGACGGCCGGCCGATGGCGTGGGCTGGACCGAACCGAACGGAATCGAACCGAAACGATCCTTCCGCAGACGTGGACCGAGGATGCACCAAGCGATGAACCTTCGCCGTCCTCTGATGGCCGCATGCGGCTGCCTCCTGCTGGTGCCCGCACTGTGCGGCCTGTCCGGCTGCGACCGCGACCTGGATGAGCTGAACAAGCCGCCGCGAATCCATCCGGGCGGCTTCATCGTGCGACCGTACCTCCAGCTTGGCGACGATCCGGCGGGCACGCGTTCGGGCACGATCCGGGTCGTCTGGCAGACCGAGGACGTCGACGTCGACTGGTCCGTCGAGTCGAACGACGGCTCGGCCCGCGCCTGGCGACCGGCCGCCGCGCCGCGATGGCGGCGAGTCGCCGTCGACGGCGTCCTGCCCCACCGGGTCCATCACGCCGACATTACCGGCCTGCGCCCCGACGGGGCGTTCGCCTACCGCTTGCGCCGCAGTGGCGAGGTCGTGTTCACCGCCGAGGCCGCCGGGCCGAAGTCCTCGCTGCTCCATCGCGTGGCGATCTTCGGCGATTGTGGCGCCGGCACCGCCGCGGAGCGCGCGATCGCCTTCCAGGCATATCGCGAGCGGCCCGACCTGCTCCTAATCGTCGGCGACATCGTCTACAACCGCGGCCGGATCACCGAATATCGCCGAAAGTTCTGGCCGGTCTTCGACGCCGATGCCGCATCCATGGCCGCCGGAGCGCCGCTCCTCCGATCGACGATCACCGTCACCGCCCCCGGCAACCACGACACCGCCGGGCGCGACCTGAATGAGTTCCCCGACGGCCTGGCCTACTACCTCTACTGGGACCAGCCGCTGAATGGACCGACCGGCCCCGACGGCGGCCCGATCGTCGCCCACCTCGCCGGCACCGAGGCCCGCCGCAAGGCCTTCCGCGACGCCGCCGGACCGGCCTATCCCCGCATGGCCAGCTATTCGTTCGACTACGGCAACGCCCACTGGACGATCCTCGACTCGGACGCCTATGTCGACTGGAGCAACCCCGAGTTCCGCGCGTGGGTCGAACGCGACCTGGCCGCGGCGAAGAATGCCACCTGGCGGTTCGTCGCCTTCCATCATCCGCCGTTCAACTCGTCGCGCGCCCACTTCGGCGACCAGCGAACCCGCCTGCTCGTCGATGTCTTCGAGGCGGGCCGGGTCGACGTCGTCTGGTCCGGTCACGTCCACAACTACCAGCGCACGCATCCGCTCACCTTCGCCGTTGACCGCACGCCCGACGGCAAGCCGGCCCGCGTCGCCGACAAGGTCCCCGGGCGCTGGACGCTCGACAACGAGTACGACGGCCGCACCCACACCCGGCCCCGCGGGATCATCTATGTCACCACCGGCGGCGGCGGTGCGAGCCTTTACGACCTCGAGCAGGATGCGGACCCCGGCTCGTTGCAGCCGTACACCGAGAAGTTCATCTCGCGGGTGAACTCGCTGTCGATCGCCGAGGTGGACGGCCCGACCCTGACCGTTCGCCAGATCGCCGCCGACGGGCGCGAGCTCGATCGGTTCGTTGTGACGAAGGAATCGCCCAGGCCGCTCGCCTCGGGCCGATAAGGGGTGACGACAGGCTGGCCGGGATCGATTGATGCGCTCCGAGAATCCCTCGATGGCCCCCGGCCCACCGATGTCTCGACACCTGAAATTCCCCGCATCATGAGTCGCCCCGAATCCTCACCGACCGACTGGCCGATCCCCGTGCTCGCGGACGTGCTCAGGGCCCGCAAGGCGATCGCGCCTCTTCTGCCGCCCACGCCCGCCATCGAGCCGCCCGCGCTGGCCCGGGCGCTCGGCACGCGCACCGTGCTCAAGTGCGAGAACCTCAACCCGACCGGCGCGTTCAAGGTCCGGGGCGGCGTGTACCTGCTCTCGACGCTCGATGCCGACGAACGCGCCCGCGGCGTGGTGGCGGCCTCGACGGGCAATCACGGCCAGTCGGTGGCCTATGCCGCGCGGCTGTTCGGCACGCGGGCTTCGGTGTTCATGCCCGAGGCCGCCAACCCGCTGAAGGCCGAGGCGATCGCCGCGATGGGGGCCGAGGTCATCCGGACCGGCCGCGACTTCGACGCCGCGAGGCTCGCCGCCGAGGAATACGCCGAGCAGCACGGCCGGCGTTACATCCACTCGTCGAACGAGCCCCACCTGGTCGCGGGTGTGGCGACGGCGACGCTTGAATTGCTCGAGGCGTTCCCCGAGATTGACGTGCTGTTCGTCCCGGTCGGCGGCGGCAGCGGCGTGCTGGGCGCGGGCGTGGTGGCCCGCGCGGTGAACCCGGCGATCCGGGTGATCGGCGTGCAGGCCGAGGGCGCCCCGGCGGTCTATCGCTCGTGGCGTGAGGGCCGACGGATTGTGACCGAGAATGTGACGACCTTCGCCGAGGGCCTGGCCACCCGCGAGCCGTTCGCGATGCCGCTGGCGCTTTTTCCTCACCTGGTCGACGAGCTGATGCTGGTGGATGACGCCGCGATCGCGGGGGCGATCCGCCTGATCCTCGAGACCACCCGCCAGGTCGCCGAGGGCGCCGGCGCAGCCAGCGTCGCCGCCGCCATGACGAGGCGCGACGAGCTGGCGGGGAGGACCGTCGGCATGATCCTGAGCGGCGGGAACATCACGGGCGAGCAGTTGCGCGGCATCCTCGACCAGCTTGGAACGTAGAGCCGGCCGCTCGCTTCGATCGAATATCTACATGGAAATGTATTTTGCGTGTGAGCCTGGTCCTCGGTCATCCTGGCGGACATTCCACCCGCCGGCTTCCCCACCGCGATGGCCTCGGCGGGCATGTCGGTCATCGACACCAGGTCGCCTGCGGTGAACTCGGCGACGTACGGCCGCCGCATGGGCGAGGTCGCGCTCACGTTCCAGGAGAGCCTCAGTGGCATCGTCCTGGCCATCTGTCGGCGCCGGCGACCCTTGCCAATCCGAGGTCAGCCGGTGACTCCCCTCCAGACGCAGGTCGAACGCCAAACTACTTGCCGATGAACTGCGTCAGATGATTGAGGCGGGCCTCGAGCTCGGCTATGCGGTCCAGGAGCGAGGCCGGTGCGGCCGCCGATTGAGAACCGGACGAGGGCGCTCTCTGGACCTCGGGCTCGCCCTCGATCTCCTCGGTGCGGCCGGAGAACTTCGGAGGAGCCGCGGACACCGGCTTCTCCTTCGAATCGGCCCGCGTGCCGATGAAGTCCGCGACCTTTCCCTCGAGCAACTCGTGACAGGTCGCGGCGAGATGCTGGAATAGCACCTTCGCTCCCTCGACGTAGGCACGGTCGCTCGGGGATAGGATCCCCGGCCTTCGAATACCCTCGACCAGGCGAACGACGGAGAGCAGGGCCCTCTCCCGGTCCGACAGGGCCGCAGTTACATCCACATGGGCCTCGCTCCGGGAGCGCAAATCCGCAGGTTCCATGAACGCGATCCTCGTGGGCACGGCCGCCGGGTGCATCGGAGCCTCCGGCGGCGCGGCCGCCACTGGTGTGGTCGCCGACGGGGACTCGATCACCGGGGCGGTGAGCGTTGCCGCTCGGGGATCGGGCCGCGGGATGGGTGCCTGGACCGGGCTCGTTGGGCCGATCGAATTCTGAAGAACCTGGTCCATGGCCTTTCTCCCCCACTGGTCCGCGATCAAGTCGAACGCCCCCGAGGCTCTGCCTACCTATCTTCTCAGCCAGAAGTTGATCAGATCCAGGATGTTATCCGTGAACCTCAACGCGTTGCCGTTCCCGTCCACCAGCAGCGACGTGTGCACGCCCCGGACCGTGGCACGATTCGCTGAGTCGACCGTATACACCGGCCCGCCGCTCATGCCCCCGAGCGTCTCGAGCGGATAGGAGATTCGGAAGGCATCGTCGGGGGAGGGGATCGGGAAGGCGCTTCCCCCGAAGAACGGAACACTCGGATAGTGTTCACCCGTGAATCCTACGACCGTTATCTCCGCGCCAGCCAGGTTCACCCCGGAGCCGTAGGGGACCGATGGGCGCCCCACAACCGGCTGGTCGAAGAAAATCGCCGCGATGTCGAATGCCGAGATAGGGTTGTTGTTCGCCGCGTCCTGGTTCATCCACTGATCCGTAACCCTGTAGGTCGACGCCCGGATCGGACTTTGACCCGCGAAGGTTACATCCACACTGAGGGCTGCTCCCCCATAGTTGACGGTATCATACAAGACATGGCCGGCCGTCAGGACGACCTGGGGATGTACCAGGAAGCCGGTTCCCACCGCGAACGGCAGTGCCTGGTTGACCAGCCTGGGGAAGAACGACCGCACAAAACCCACCCAGGGCCATTGCGACGCCGATTGCGGTGACACGCGTGTCATCAGCGATCCCCCGGCCATGGCGGTCGTCTTGGTTATCCGGCGGCTAAACGATGACGCTCATATCGCGGGCTCGGCTTCAGCAAGCCGCGCAATTTGCCAGATCTGCGCATGGGGCCACGACATCGGCATCCTGGCAGGCTAAGTTCATTTTTCCTCTGTTGTCAATATACCCGAAATAGGTCCCAATGGCCTATCTTGCGGCAACGAAATGGGGGATCACTCGAGGGTTGCAGAGCCCGACAGACGTCCC
>JAKAUH010001092.1 GCA_021818605.1 Planctomycetota bacterium | reverse complement strand
AGCGCCCGCTCGACATTGAAGCGCCCCGAGTTGCAGAACATGGCCCCGTCCTTCATGGAGGCGAAGTGCTCGCCGCGCATCACGTGAATGTTGCCGGTGACCGTGATGAACAAATCGCCGAGCGGGGCGGCCTCGGCGATCGGCTTGACCTGGAACCCGTCCATGGCGGCCTCGAGGGCGCGGATCGGGTCGACCTCGGTGACGATGACGTGCGCGCCCATGCCGCTCGCCCGCAGCGCGACCCCCTTGCCGCACCAGCCGTAGCCGCAGACCACGACCTGACGGCCGGCGAGCAGCATGTCCGTCGAGCGGATCACACCGTCGATGGTGCTCTGACCGGTTCCGTACCGGTTGTCGAAGAAGTGCTTCGTCTGCGCGTCGTTGACCGCGATCACCGGCAGGCGGAGCACGCCGTCCTTCTCCATCGCGCGAAGCCGGATCACGCCAGTGGTTGTTTCCTCCATGCTGGCCACGACGTCGCCGACGAGTGCCTTGCGCTCGGGCGGAGCCAGCCCGGCGGCCCAATCGCGGACCTCGGGATGCACGTCGTCGAGCCGGTCCAGGGCGATGAAGATCATGGCGCTGACGAGATCGGCGCCGTCGTCCATCGTCACGTTCGGCCGGTGCTGGAGAGCCGCAGCGATGTGGCGATAATAGGTGTCCTCGTCCTCGCCCTTGATGGCGAAGACGGGGATGCCGAAGTCCTTCACGAGCGCCGCGGCGACGTCATCCTGGGTCGACAGCGGATTCGACGCGCAGAGCAGCAGGTCAGCACCGCCGGCCTGGAGCGTCCGCGCCAGGTTGGCCGTCTCGGCGGTGATGTGCAGGCAGGCCGACATCCGCATGCCGGCCAGCGGCTTCTCCCGGGCGAAGCGCTCGCGAATCGCACGCAGGACGGGCATATCGCGCTCGGCCCATTCCACGCGCTTCCGTCCGGCCTCGGCCAGCGACAGATCCAGGACCTCCCCACGCAGTGGGGTGCGGATAGTCGCCACGGTTGCCAATGCGGGGCTCCGATCTTTCCTGAAACCTTGCGAAGAAATCGATTCCGAAGAACGAATCGAAGAGAGCGAATACATACAAGCGATGAATCAGTCTGGCTTCAGGCTGTTTCGCTCGCCGCCCCCGCTCCGTTCCCACGACCCTTTCCGATCCGCTGAGTTACACGTCCGAGAACCAGCGACAGCGAGGAGCGACTGCGACACTCCCCGCTGCCCGCCCGGCCAGGTGAGATCGGCCGATCAATAGCGGTAATGGTCGGACTTGAACGGGCCTTCCACCGGGACGTGGATGTAGGCAGCCTGTTCGGGGGTCAGCCTGGTCAGCTCGACGTTCAGCTTCCTGAGCTGCAAGCGGGCGACATGCTCGTCGAGCTTCTTCGGCAGGATGTAGACGCCGACCGGATACTTGTCGTTGTGCTGCCACAGCTCGATCTGGGCCAGGACCTGGTTGGCGAACGAGGAGCTCATCACGTACGAGGGGTGACCCGTCGCGCAGCCCAGGTTGACCAGACGACCCTTGGCCAGCAGGATGATCCGCTTCCCATCGGGGAAGATGATATGATCGACCTGCGGCTTGATCTCCTCCCAGGGGTAGTCTTCCAGCGATGCCACGTCGATCTCGTTGTCGAAGTGGCCGATGTTGCACACGATGGCCTGGTCCTTCATCCTGGCCATGTGCGAGTGGTTGATAACCTTGTAGTTGCCCGTGGCCGTCACGAAGATGTCGGCCTTGTCGCAGGCGTACTCCATCGTGACGACGCGGTATCCCTCCATGGCGGCCTGGAGGGCGCAGATCGGGTCGACCTCGGTGACCCACACCTGGGCCGAGAGGGCACGCAGGGCCTGCGCCGAGCCCTTGCCCACGTCGCCGTAACCGCAGACGACGGCGATCTTGCCCGCGATCATCACGTCGGTGGCGCGCTTGATGCCGTCCACGAGCGACTCGCGGCAGCCATACAGGTTGTCGAACTTCGATTTGGTGACGGAGTCATTGACGTTGATAGCGGGGAACTTCAGCTCGCCGCGCTTGTGCATCTGGTAGAGGCGGTGAACCCCGGTGGTCGTCTCCTCGGTGACGCCCTTGATCGCGACGAGGTTCTTCGCGTACCAGCCCGGCTGCGCGGCGATGCGCTTCTTGATGGCGGCGTACAGAACACGCTCCTCCTCGCTGGTCGGCTTGTCGAGGACGTGGATGTCCTGCTCGGCGCGGGCGCCGAGGTGCAACAGCAGGGTCGCGTCACCGCCGTCGTCGAGGATCATGTTCGACTGGCCGCCGTCGGCCCACTCGAAGATCTTGTGGGTGTATTCCCAGTACTCGGCGAGCGACTCACCCTTGTACGCGAAGACCGGAATCCCGGCCGCGGCGATCGCGGCGGCGGCATGATCCTGGGTCGAGAAGATATTGCACGAGGCCCAGCGGACCTCGGCGCCCAGGGCCTTGAGCGTCTCGATCAAGACAGCGGTCTGGATGGTCATGTGGAGCGAGCCGGTAATCCGCGCGCCCTTGAGCGGCTGGCGCGAGGCGTACTCCTCACGGATGGCCATCAGGCCGGGCATCTCGGTCTCGGCGATCGCGATCTCGCGGCGGCCCCAGGAGGCGAGCCCGATGTCGGCAACATGATAGTCGCGGGCGGTCGCGGGCTTCGTTGTAACGGCGGTTGTCATTCAAGGTCTCCGGACACGATGAACGGGCGCCGTTGCACAGTGATCGTCCACCTCGCCGAGCCTGGCAGGAACGCCCATGCGTGCCGTCGCAGCGCCCCTCGATGAGATGGTGTTTCCCAGTTGATAACAGGCGACACTCCGTCGCCGGAGCGATTCTCGACCTTCGTCAGGAGCGCCAGCCGAGGCTCAGTGGGTATCCCGGGCATCGCATTCGAGACCTGCGTCCGTGAGATCGGGCTCAGGAACTCTTCCGTAACAACCGGAGCGCCTTGCGCCGTTCCCAGTCCAGCCAGTCGAGCGGTCTGGGCCCGGTCCGCGGAACCTGCGCGGAATTAAGAAGGCTCGAGATCACCAGTCCGTGGGCGCGGGCCTGGGTCGGGGCGATTGGGGCACAGGCGCCGGCCAGGGACTCGAACCGATCCCAGTCGGCCTCCGACATCGCCACCCGCAGGACCTTGCTGACCCATTCCTCGGGCAGTCGCGGATGCAAAGGGCGCAGGCCGCGCTCCTGCCCCGGGCCCCTGCGCCGGCCCAGCCGATCGTGTTCCATTGCCGTGTCGAGCCCCGACCTCGGAGATCCCACCTCTCCGGCCGGACCCGTCGTCCCGCCGCGAGGTGGTAACCTAACACACGCGTACGCGTGTGTCAACCGCGTTCCGGCGCGGGTCGGCTGTGGGCAGCGGGATCACGTGCGAGGGGGCGACGACGCGCAGCCGGAGTGTGCCGGCGCGATTCGAGCGGCAGACGATGACCTGGCGCTCGGGGTCGTGGACGCACGCGGCGCCCGGGCCGCCCAGCTCGACGCCCGTCCCTTTGGGAAACACCGACGACGGGACGAAGACCTCGGTCTCGCCGCGCGACGGGTCGTGCTCCCACTCGAACTCGATCAACGGCGTGAGCCCGGCACCGGTGTGTTCGTCGTAGCGGAACCGGTGCGGCATCCCGGCCGTCGCGCGGGGATAGGGGCGCGGGCGGAAGTTCGGCCGCAGCGAGCCCGACGGCTCCAGGATGCTGAAGTCCTCGCCGTTCCAGCCGTCGCGGATCTCGGCATTCCAGCGCGGGGTGTAGTTCCACTGCGCGCCCGAGGCCAGGACCGCATCGAGGCGATCATAGAACGCCCGGACGTACTCGCCGGCCCCGGGGATCTCGGCCCCGATGCCGAACTCGCCGACGAACAGCGGCGTTTCCCACCGCCGCGCGGCCTCGGTCATCCCCGAGAACGCCCGGCCCAGAGTCAGGCTGGTGCCGTGCCACCGGCCGATCGCGTAGGTGATTGGGCAGTAATAGTGGGGCGCGTAGGCCGACGGGCCAAACTCAGGCCGCGGCAGCCGGGTGCGGAATCCGCAGTTGGTCGCGATGTGCCCCTGGAAGAACAGGAGTGCGTCGCGGTCGAACCGGCGGATCGCGTCGGCCTCGTCGCGGTACAGGGGCGCGATCTGCGAGCGCTCGTCGCCCCACGGCTCGTTGAGCAGGTCGTAGCCGATCAGCCCGGGCGCCGTCGCAAACGCCGACGCGGCCCGGCCGACCATCTCGATGTACCGGGAGCGCACGCCATCGCGATCGGCGAAGAAGTCGCCGAACGAGCGGTGCATCATCGGGTCGGTGATCATCCGGAACGGCCAGTTTCGCGAGCCCAGCCCATTGTCGGGCTCATAAGGCCGGCACCGCGACGATACCGCCCACCGCGGAAAGCCCGAGCCGGCCCCGCGCGATGCGTAGCGCGAGAAGCCATCCTGGTGGATGTCAATGATCGTGGCGATTCCGCGCTCCCACGCCGACCCGATGACAGCCCTCAGGTCGCGCAGATAACCCTCCTCGTACTTGCCCGGCGACGGCTCATACGCTTCCCAGACAAACACCAGGCGAATGACGTTGAATCCCAGATCCTTCAGCGCGTCGAGATCCTCGGGTCCGTTGCACGGAGTGAACGGCGGGACCTTCGAGTCCCCCGAGAGGTTGACGCCGCGGAGGATCACCACTCGACCACCCTGATCCACGAAATGCCGGCCCCGGATGCGGACCCGGTGCCAGCCATTCAATCGATCGCAAGGGAACATGGGCGGCGGTGTGGTGGTCGTCACGGCAGGGTCCGATCACTCCGCGAGGGGACTGGTTCCGGCCAGCCTCTTCGCGATCGGCCCGGACGACCGGTCTCGATGCACAGACCGGTGCGCCGGCCCGCTCGCGCCATGCACGCCGGTCCGGTAGGATATGCTGACCATATTGCAATCCTGGTGCCGACCAGGCCAATGTCAAGGGCGGGCACGCGGCCGCCGCGACGGCCGGGCTCGGATTGTCCGGAAAACCCGTCACATTCCACCCCCATGATCGCAACACCCCGACCGACTTCCCCCCAGCGGCACGCGCCTTCTGCTCACACACCGCGTCGATATCATCAGGAGTCGACCCTTGCGTTGATAAAAGTCATCAACGGCGACCGAACCCGCGGCCTCACGACGATCGTATCGAGGATGTCGGAGCCAGCGAGACTCCGGCGAGGTCTCCCGCCCGGTGCCAGCCTTTCCGAGCAGTCACTTCCGCGACCGGCGAGTTCGTCTCGCGCGTCGGTCTGGCGGCTGCTGACAGCGACCCGGCCGACATGATCACCACGCCAATGCTCCGTCCGCCGATCGGCATGCGTCTTCGGTCGTCACCCTCCCTCGTCGAGCGGCCTTGCCCCGCCCCGTTGTGACCCGGCTTGAATCTCATGGTCCGGCATGCAATATGCCAGAATCTCAAGTGGTTTGGATGTGTCGGTCTTGCTTGAGATTCCCGATCCTCGACCTAAGTAGTCGGAGGGCGATTCCGATGGGGCTCCTGCTCCTGATCATCATCGTGCTGCTGCTGATTGGCGGACTACCGACGTGGCCGTACTCGCGGAACTGGGGCTATGCACCCAGCGGCGGGCTCGGCCTGGTCCTGGCCATCCTGCTGATCCTGATCTTGCTCGACTACGTCCCGCGCGGGTTCTGACGCGACCTCGCCACAGGGGACGTGAAAGAATCGTAGGCAAGGAGCGGGAAGCCGAGAGCAAAACAGCATAACACCATACTGAATCTACGCTTGCATCTCTTTTCTCTCTTCTATCCGTTCTTCGAAATCGATGTCTTCACGGGCTCTCAGGGCTTCGCGTCAACATCCACCTGGCCGATCGGAGCCGGCATCCGGGGAGGGTCCTCACGGGATCCTCCCCTTTGTCTTGCGCCGGCCCCGCGGCGGTTCCAGGCTCGCCGGGAATCGCCACACCGGGCGATTGTCGGTCCTCACGTGTTCTATTATGCTGACGAGGTCCGCGGAGCAAGATTCGAGGAGGACCGATCGTTGGCCCTCCTTCCGCGAAAGGCGAGTGGCGCTCCACGAGCCGAAGCCGTGGCGTTCGAGCACCGTTGATGAAGCGCACGCTGATCCTGATCGGCGCCGGTCTGGCCGCGTTCGCCGCGGCCTACGCCTCCACTGCACACTGGGGTTCCCGCCGCCCGGCGCCGGAGGGCATGGTGTGGATCCCCGGCGGCGAGTTCGTGATGGGAAGCGACGACGCGTCCGCGTGGCCCGAGGAAAAACCGGCCCACCGGGTGCGTGTGGACGGCTTCTGGCTCGACCGGACCGAGGTGACGAACGCCGCATTCCGCCGGTTCGTCGAGGCGACGGGATACGTCACGA
>JAKAUH010000470.1 GCA_021818605.1 Planctomycetota bacterium | reverse complement strand
GCGCCCTCAAGGCCGACGACCTCCGCGGCCCGTCCAGCTCGATGGTCCAGGTCATCCGGAATGAGTACGTGACGAACATCCCCGTGCACGTCCTGGGTGGGATCGGCCCCGAGCGCGTGCAGGTCTCCGGTCCGTTCCGCGATGCCGACTCCCTGATCGTCGGGGCCTCGGTACCGCTGGCCCCCGGGACACTCGTGCGATTCAACGAGGGCCCGGCCGCGCGGGGAATTGAAACGACCTCGCCCAACCCGGCCCACGGCGGCACCGAGGCGGCCATCACATCGCCGGGCGGCAACACGCAGCCCCTCTCAACCGGCCGGGGCCGGGACGCCATGGGCAGGAGGCGCACCGTCCGCCCCCCCGCCCCGGCGCCCGTGCAGGCGGGTTCCGGTGGCGCGACACCGTTCTGAGGTGACACCGGCCCCCGCCCTTTCCTCGGCCAGCCTCAATTTGATCCGTCAGGGCGTGTTCGACGACGATGCCGCCTGTCCCTTGCGTCGGGTCCTCAGGCTGCCCCAGAGCGCTTTTCCGTGGGTGCCGAGCTGCTGGACCAGCCGGCCGACCTTCGATCGACCGCCCATCTGGTGCAGGCGGCGGAGCAGGGCGGTCCGCTCGGCCCTGTGCAGGCGCGTGGCGATCGCCGGCAGAACCAGCTCGGTCACGCCGTAAGACTGGGAATTGTCGAGGCCGCCGACCGCGGCGAACTCGGTGAACGACGGCGGCATCGCCGCGCGAAGGGACTCGATCCGCGCCCGGACCGCTTGCTCCCGCGTCCCACGGCCCGCCGACCAGTCATAAGGCGGATGCCAGCCGCCGCCGTCGAACTCGGGCGACTCGACGCCCGTCAGGACGACGAGTACCGGCGGCGCCTCGCTCGTCGGATGCTCGATGAACCAGCGTTCCCACGCCTGGGCCATCGCGACGTCGGCCCTGGTGTTCGCCTGGCCGGCGTCGATCGTCAGAATCAACATGTCCGCGGCGACCGCCGCGCCGACGGCGATCTGGATTCGCGCGCCGTCGCGACGGCTCTCCGACTCGGTCCAGCTCGAGTAATCCGGAACCTCGACCCAGCTCGCCTCCCGCAGCCGGTCCAGCGACGACGGCTCGACGGCCAGGTTCGAGAGCCGTGCCTTGATCAGGGTCAGATCGCCCTGCGTCGCCTGGCGCAGCTCGGCGATCAGCCGTGCTTTCTTCGAGCCCGCCGCCCCCGCCACGGCGATGGTCAGCGGCGGAAGCTCATCCGGGACCGGCATCCCCGGCGCGTGGATCCGACGCGTCAGGCGCCGGTAATGTTCGGCCCCGATCGCCAGCCGGCCGCTCAGCAACTCGACCAGGTGGGCGCCGAGCCGGTTGACATACGCCTGGTAGAACCACCGCAGCAGGTTCTGCTGCATGTTCTTCCACGCCGGCTTCACGATCCACTCGCGGCTGCCCCACCGCGCCAGGCCGCCGACCGGGCTCAAAAACGGCAGCAGATACGAGTACAGGTCATTCGCCTTCGAGATGTACCCCGCGACCTGAACGGCCCGCCGCCAGTGCGAGAGCGTCAGCAGATCGCCGCCCGGCACCTGGCGACAGAGGCGCGCCAGGTCGTCGGTCGCGAGCTCGAGCGCCGTCAACAGCTCGACAAGGGGAACATCATCAATCGGATTTGTGGCCAGGGGATGATAGTGGCTGGCGAGCTTCTGGAAGAGGTCGCGGCCGGAGTGGATATATGTGTCCATCTCCAGGAGGGCGTCGAAGGAATAGGCCTCGCCCTGGTCGGCCGCCTCCTGGACGAGCTTCCAGGCATCGCGATCCATCGGGCTGAAGGTCTCGGGCGATTCCCAGTCGAGCGGCGGCATGACCGGGTGGCCCGATTTGGTCCACCGCGCGGCGAGGATCGAGAACAGCACGCCGGCCAACACCCAGATCGTCGTGGCGACGCCCAGGATCAGCCAGCCCCGCTCCCAGAGCCATAGCATCCCGAGTCCCATGTAGGCCAGGATCGGGCCCACCAGGAGAAGGAAGAGCAGCCAGTATCGCCACTGCTTCAGCGGATTCACGGCTGGGTCGCCTCGGATGACGGGAAGAACACGGCGAAGCGGCCAGCCCGGCTATCCCCGCAGCCGGGCCTGGAACCGCGACTCGCAGGCCGCGACGACGGACCGGACGGCCGCCTCGACCTCGTCGCCGGTGAGCGTCCGCTCCGGGTGGCGGTACACCATGCTAAAGTGAACGCTCTGCCGGTCGTCGGCGAGGTTCCCCCCCTGGAAGGTGTCAAGGTAATGCACGGCCTCGAGCGTCGGACCCGCCGCGCCCACGACCGCCTCGGCCAACTCCCCCCACGGCAAAATGCGTGCCACCTCGAGCGACAGGTCGCGGACCACGGCGGGGAACGGCGGCAACGGCCGGTATCCGGCGACGAGATTCGCCTCCCTCAACAGGACATCGAGCTCCAGCTCGGTCGCCGCGCAGGCGCCTCGCAGCCCGAATTCATCGAGCCGGGCGGGCGCGACCTCGCCAATGTAGCCCAGCCGGTCCTCGCCCAGCCGCAGCTCGGCGGCCCGTCCGGGCGCGAACATTGGGATGTCGACGGGCCGGGCCGAGAGCGGCGTCGCGACGTGCAAGCCATCGAGCAGGCCCTCGACGACCCCCTTGAGCCCCCGGAAATCGCGGCCGGCGACGATCGCCAGCCGCGTCGGCTCGTGAGGTAGGGACCCGTCGGACCGCGGGATGTAGACATTCGCGATCTCGAAGAGATCCGCGTCGAACTGGCCGTGCGCCTCGTTGTGCAGCCGGGCCGCCAGCAGGCTCGGGACGAGACTCTGCCGCAGGGCACTCTCGCGCCGACGGCTGCTGTGATCGACGCGCAACGGCGGCACGGCCGGTCCCGGGCTGAGTCCGCCGCTCAGACGCTCCTCGACCAGGCTGAACGTCGCGGCCTCGTCGAACCCCGCGCCGATCAGGCTCTCGCGGATCGCTCCCTCGACGCGCTCCCGCTGCCCGCGCGGCGTGCTGGTGAGCGGCACGGCGCGATCCTCGGGGATGTGCTCGTAACCGTGAATCCGCGCGACCTCCTCGATCAGGTCGATCTCGCGCTCGAGGTCGCTGCGCCAGCTCGGCGGGCGGAAGGTCAGGCTCGACGGCGACTCGCCGACCGGCTCCAGGCCCAGGGCGCGGAGGATCCGGTCGACCGCCGCCCGATCGATGGCGATCCCGAGGATCCGGCGGATCTGATCCAGCCGCAGGGTGACGGGCGGCCGGTCGTAGTCCTTGTCGCCGACATCGATCACGCCGGGATGAAGCGTCCCGCCGGCGAGTCGGAGGACCAGCTCGGCGCAGCGCCGGCTGGCCCATTCGGTGGCCTCGGGATCGATCGGCCGCTCGAACCGGAAGCTCGACGGGCTGAACAATCCCAGCGCCCGCGAGGTCCGGCGGACCGAGATGGCGTCGAACCGCGCGGCCTCGATCAGGAGACTGGTCGTACCGGGCCCGATCTCGGTATCCAGCCCGCCCATCACGCCGGCCAGGCCGACCGGCCGCTCGGCATCGGCGATGGCCAGCATGTCGGGCGTCAGCTCGTAAACCTTGTTGTTGATCGCCGTGAGTTTTTCGCCCGGCTTCGCGCGGCGGACGACCAGCCGGCGGCCGGCCAGGCGGTCGAGGTCGTAGGCATGCAGCGGCTGGCCGCACTCGAACATCACGTAGTTCGTGATGTCCACGACGTTGCTGATCGGCCGGACGCCGAGCGTCTCGAGCCGCTTGCGCAGCCACCACGGGCTGGGCCCGATCTTCGCCCCCGAGACGACCCGCGCCGTGAACCGCGAGCAAAGCTTGGGATCCTCGACCGACACCGCGGTCCGCGTCTCGACCGGCGGGCCGGCCGTCGCGGGCCTGGGGTCGGGCAGGCAGAGCGGCCTGTCAAAAACGGCGGAGATCTCGCGCGCGACGCCGATGTGCCCCAGGCAGTCGGGCCGGTTGCTTGTGACCTCCAGGTCGATGGCGATGTCGCCGCCGACGTCGCTGATCCCCTCGAGGTTCAACCCGGTCAGGGCGAGCCGCTCGGCCAGGGCCTCGACCGGCATGTCGAGTCGCAGGTAATCGGTCAGCCAGTTCCAGCTCACGATCATGGCGCGGTCAGCTCGCTATCGTCTCTCTCGATCGACCCCTTCCGCGCCGCGGCGACCCGCGACCAGACGAGGTAGACCGGAATGCCGGCCAGGACGATCAGGTAGCCCTTCCCGGACGTCCCCGGCCTCAGGTAGATGAAATCGACGACCAGGAGGATCGCCAGCGTGATGTAAATCAAAATCGGCAGCGGGTACCCGATCGTCCGATACGGACGCTCGGCCGAGGGCTGCTTCCGGCGAAGGGCAATCACCGCGCCAACCATCAGCGAGTAGAACGTCACATCCACCGGGATCACGTATTCCAGCAGCTCATCGTACAGCTTGCCCGGCGTGAATCCCCCCGCGCCGTCGGCCGTCATCGTCACCGGCAGCACCAGAAGCGCCGCCCATAGGCCCTGGGCGATCAGCGCGACGGCCGGGACGTGAAACCGGTTGGTCGTGGCAACCCCGCGGAAGAACAGACCGTCGAGCGCCATCGCATAGTAGATCCGCGCCCCGGCCAGGACCAGCCCGTTGACGCACCCGAACGTCGAGATCAGAATCGCCGCGGCCATGATCGCCTGGCCTCTCGGGCCGATGATCGCCTCGAGCACCGCCGTGCCGACCCGGCCCTCGGGGGCATGCTGAATCCCGTCGAGCGGCAAGGACACGATGTAGGCGACGTTCGCCAGCAAGTACAGCAGAATCACGGTCGAACAACCGAGGAATAGCGCCAGCGGCAGGGTCCGGCCCGGGTTGCGGGTCTCCGCTCCGGTGAAGGTGACGTTGTTCCACGCCGACTGCGAGAACAACGGCCCGATCATGGCGAGGCCCAGCAGCATCGGCAGCGCGAGCGGCCCGGCGAGCGAGAAGTTGGGCGAGGCCGTCGCCGGGTCCCAGCCATTGGCCCGCGGGTTCCACCACGACGACGTCCACGCCGCGGCGCCCGTGTTCGCGCCGAGCGTCAGACCAAGCACGACCAGTCCCAATAGTGCGGCCGTCTTGGTGAAGGTGAACGAGTTCTGGATCCACTTTCCCAACTTCAGGCCGCGCATGTTGACGGCCGTCAGCGACGCGATCAGCACGATCGCCACCAGTTGCTGGGTCGAGAGGCTGACGCCGTACCCACCGAGCCGAATCGGCTCGACGAGATAGACGCGATCACCGATCGCCGGCCAGAAGATGCCGAGGAACTTGGCAAACGCCACGGCCACCGCCGCGATCGTGCCAGTCTGCACGACCAGGAACATCGCCCAGCCGAAGAGGAAGCCGAACATCGGGCTGTACGACTCGCGCAGGAAGACGTACTGCCCGCCCGCGCGAGGCATCATGGCGGCGATCTCGGCCGCCGAGATCGCGCCCGAGAGCGTCATCAGGCCCGAGAGCGCCCAGGCGGCCAGCAGCCAGCCCGGCGAGCCGACCAGCCGGGCCGACTCGGCCGACGTGATGAAGATGCCCGAGCCGATCATCGCCCCCATCACGATCATCGTCGCGTCGATCGTACCCAGCTCGCGGACCAGGCCGGCCTGAGCCGGCGCGGGCGGGGATTCGTCGGGCTTGATGGTCATCGGCTGCGACATCGCGGCGTGATGGCTCCGGCAAGAGGGCGCGCAACGCAGGAAGGGCGAAACGGCGGTCCGGCGAGCCGCCAGTGAAGCGAACGGTCGAACGCGGTTACTTCAACCCACTGACGAACGCCCGGACCTCGGCGATCGCCACGCTCACGCGGTCGCGCCGCCAGTCGATGAGCGCCGAGTCCAGAGCACGCTCGAGCTGGTGGACCAGCAACTCGGCCGCCTCCTTCGGCGTGGCTCCCTCGGCGCGAATCTCGGGGAAGTCACGATGATGGACGCAGGCGGTCGAGGTGTGCTCGCCGATCGTCACGATCACCCTGCTGGTTTCGGTATCCATGCCTGAGACCTCGGCGACAAGTCGATGTTGGGAGGACAGCCGCGTCCGGAAAGGTCCATGATCGCCCGACTTCCGGCCGGCTCGAATCAGAACTGCCGGAGAAAGCGGACGTCGTTCTGGTAGAGCAGGCGGATATCGTCGATCGCGTGCCGACGCATGCAGAGCCGCTCAATCCCCAGCCCGAAGGCGAAACCCGTGACCTCGTCCGGGTCGTAACCGACGGCGCGAAGGACGTTCGCGTCAACCCTGCCCGCCCCAACCCTTTCAACCCAACGGTTGCCGCCTTTTCATAGCAGATCTACCTCGACGCTCGGTTCGGTGAACGGGAAGAACG
>JAKAUH010000804.1 GCA_021818605.1 Planctomycetota bacterium | reverse complement strand
CCGGGCGGCGGCTTCGCCGAGATCAGCGTGAGCGACACCGGCATCGGGATCGATCCCGGGGACCTGTCGGTGGTGTTCGAGGCCTTCAGCCAGGCTGACAGCAGCCTGGACCGCACGCGGGGCGGTCTGGGCCTGGGCCTGGCGCTGGTGAAGGGGCTCGTCGAGCTGCACGGCGGCGAGGTGCGGGCCTCGAGCGCCGGCGCGGGGCGCGGCACCGAGTTCACGATCCGCCTGCCGCTACGGCCGGCCGAGGCCTCGGCTCCGCCCGCCACCCCGACGCGGTCCGCCGCCCGGTCGACCCGCGTCCTGATCGTCGAGGATAATGTCGACGCCGCGGATAGCCTTTACCTGCTACTCAAGATGAGCGGCCACGAGGTCGTCATCGCCCACGACGGCCGGCGGGCCCTCGAGAGGGTCGACTCCTTCCGGCCCGACCTGGTCCTCTGCGACCTGGGACTTCCTGGCGAGTTGAACGGCTACGACGTGGCGCGAATCCTCCGCCAGAGACCCGCGACCGCGGCCAGCTCACTGGTCGCGCTCTCCGGCTATGGGCGCGAGGAGGACCGTCGCCGAGCCCGCGAGGCCGGATTCGACCTGCACCTCACCAAGCCCGTCGACTTCGGCCGGCTCCGCGAGATCATCGCCGAACCGCCCCGATTCCACCGCGGAGATTGAACCCCGCGCCGGCCCTCGGCTCCGCGATTGGCACCGGATTTGTCCATTATCCGGTTGACCACGGCCGCGAGCCCGCTGCGACGCGAGCGGCCGCCCCAGCGCGGAGGGAGCGAGTCCGGATGGCGGACACCAGCAGGGCTGTCTACGTATCCATCGGCACCAACCTGGTCGTGGCCGTGGCCAAGTTCGTGGCGTCGGCCTTCACCGGCAGCTCGTCGATGCTCGCCGAGGGAATCCACTCGCTGGTCGACACGGTCAACGGCGCGCTCCTGCTGGTGGGCAACCGCGCGCGGCGGCGTGAGCCCGACGACGAGCATCCGTTCGGCTACGGCAAGGAACTGTACTTCTGGGGCTTCGTCGTCGCGATGCTCATCTTCGCCCTGGGCGGCGGGATCTCGATCATCGAGGGAGTCGAGCGACTGCTCCATCCCGAACCGCTGGAAACACCAGCCTGGAACTACGCGGTGCTGCTCGTCGCCCTGATCTCCGACGGCTACTCCTGGATCGTGGCCTACAGCCAGTTGCGCGCCAGTCGCCATGAGCCGACGATCCTGCTCGCCGCACGGGCGAGCAAGGATTCAGCGCTGTTCATCGTCTGGTTCGAGGATACCGCCGCACTCGCCGGGATCGGCCTGGCGTTCCTCGGCGTCGCCCTGTCGCAGGCGCTCGGCAATCCCTATCCCGACGCGATCGCCTCGCTCCTGATCGGCGTGACCATGGCCGCGACGGCGCTGCTGCTCGGCTACGAGACGCGTGAGCTGCTGATCGGCGAGCGGGCCGATGTCGAGATTGTCCGGGGGATTCGCGCGATCGTGGAGGCCGACGGCTGTATCACGCACTGCGGACCGCCCCTGACCATGCACCTGGGCCCGGAAGATGTGCTGGTGAACCTCGACGTGCAGTTCCGCGCGGGCCTGTCGTCTGATGCGATCTTCGAGGCGGTCGACCGGCTGGAATCAAGCATCCGCGAGCGGTTCCCCGAGGTCCGGCGGATCTTCATCGAACCGGAACGGCTACGGCTGCCGGATGGTCGTCCGTCCGAGTCGCCCCGCGCCGCCGCCGGGGTGGCGAGGGCCGGTGCGCCAGGCTGCCCGGCGGAGCGCGGGCCGTCGGATTACTGATGCCCGGCGGATCCGGCGGCGGATGCGGACGGATCCGGCCGGCGCCGGACGCGGATCCAGTGATCGGCGAACAGCACGCCCTGGCCGGCGTCGACGCGCGGCATGTGGCAGGCCACGCAGTCGCCGGCCGGCTCGACGGGGCAGGGGAGCCCGCGCGCGGAAGCAGGGCGATCGCCGGCGAGCGCGAGCGTGAGCGTGGGCGCAGCGGCGCGGTTCACCGAGGCGTCATGGTGGCACGAGACGCACTTGGCGTTGTAGGCCGGCCGGTCCCTGGATGTCCGGTCGTGAGGATCGTGGCAGGTCACGCAACTGAACCCCCCGCCGCTCTCGCGATAGCAGCGGGACTGGAGAACGCCCACGGGCTGGAATCGGGCCAGGTGGGAGTTCTCGGGGTCGAGCGGACCGACGCCCGGCTTGCCTGGATGGCGATGGCACATCCCGCACAGGCCGATGACCTGTTCGGCGGTGTAACCGCGCCGCGGGCCGAACGGAATCTTCAATTCGTCGGGGGGTGCATTCCTGGCGGCGGCCTCGACGTGGGCCCGGGCCGGCCCGTGGCAGCGCTCGCAGGAGATATTCGGGATCAGACGCTCCTCGTCGATCCGCAGGCCCGGCTCGGTGGAAACCTGGGTCGAGTGGCAGGCGAAACAGGACCAGGCGTCGGCCTGCTGCGGGAAGCCGCCCAGCGGGGTCATGCCGGGCAGCTTCGGCACCGTGTCATGGCCTGGCGAGAGCCTGAACGACCTCGTGTTCGCGTAGTAGGTCATCCGATGCTCGAAGATCTTCGGGGGCTCCTCGCCGACGACGTTGACGAACGTCACGGCGTGCTGCCCCGAGCCGAAGGCGTACTCGGCCACGAGCTCCTCGAACCACGAGGAGGTCCGGCGCCCGACGTAGAGCCGACCGTCGGCGAACCGGTATTCCCACGAGACGTCGGGCCGCTCGGGATCCGCCACGATCATGTGGTCAACCTGACGCGCAAGCTTCCTGCGCGCAGTCGAGCTGAGGGTGTGGGCATGCCCCGAGCGCCAGTGCAGGGCGGTCTCGGCCGGGTGGCAATCACGGCAGGCCGCCGGGCCGATGAATGGATCGCCCGGATACCGGCCACCAGCCGGGAAAGGGCGCTCCATCGTCAGCAACTTGACAACTCGGCCGTGCGGCGGAAACAACGGCGCCAGACGGACGGCGAGCATCGACCAGAGAGCGCCACCAACCAGCGCGGCGAGCGCCAGGCCGCCGGCCAGGAGGACCCGCCGCGATGAGGCGGACGGACCAGCGCCGCCGGCTTGATGAGTCGGCCCGGCACCAGCTTCGCCGCCCGGGAACTCAGACATGAAGGGCAACCTCAGGACGCGATCGCAGAAGCGATCCGGCGCGAGGGAGCCCGCCGGACCGAAACCCCCAGCGGCAGGCGGACGGCGTGCGCCGCGGAATACTCGAAACCCGTCCCCCAGATCGGCGAACGAGCGAGATGAACGACCGACCGGCCGTCCAGGTCCTCATCGCGCAGGCACATCGGCAGCGGGACCTGGATCATCATCCCGTCCGCTCGCAGAAAGTAGATCAGATAAGGTACCGGGTCGTCATCGTCGACCCGGCGATACAGCGTCACGGCGGGATCCTGATGCAAAAACCCGGCGCGGTAGACCAAACACTCGGCGCCGACGATGAGCTGGTCGTCCAGGTCGTGGTCGGGGTTGCTGACCCACTCGATGGCATCGACGAAATCGGAGAGCAGCCCGGCCGGCATGACGGCCAGCGCGCCGGCGGCCATCGCCTTGAACGCGGCGATCGACAGGGGCGTGTGCGGGTCGTTTGCCAGCCGCTCCCAGAATCGCCGGAATTCCTGGTCGAGCGGGTCGAGCCAGTCGCCGCGGCACTCGCCGCAGATCTCCGCGGTCGCCGGCCAGCGACGGCCGGGAACGATCGGTCGCGGATCGCCGAAATCCACCTGGCGCGGGGTCCGCTCGCAAAACCGGCAGCGCCGATGCGGCCCGTCGCCCAGGACCACACGGCCGGCGTCCAGCGAATGCTCGGCGATCGGCCGGTAGTGGCCGAAAAAGGTCAGCTCGGTCTCGGCGTCGAACCAGTCGTTGGCGTCGCCGCCGTGGGAGTGGCCCCGCCGCTCCCAGCGATCGTACGCGGCGATCTGAATCTCGTGGTAACTTGGTCGCATCCGTCCACCCCTTCGTCGTCCCTGAATCCTGTCGGGGCGCGATCGCCCCACGGGCTGGCTTGCCCGTTATTCTAACGCAGACCGTTGATCGGGCATAGACGGGCCAGGACGGCGGACGGGAAAGCGGGAAAAGCCCGTCCCGGCGGATGTGGGACGGCGGTTGCAGGACAGGCTTTCCAGCCTATCACGGCGGTTGCAAGACCGGCTTTCCAGCCGTCACAGGAAGACCGTCAGGCTGGAAAGCCTGACCTGCGGGAAGACTCCACGAATCGCCTCTGACGAGACATGGCGGCTGGCCTCGTCTTGTCGGGCTGGCGAGCCGGGACCGGATTGACCGCGATGGCTCTCAAGACGACGGGCAGTCAGGTCATGGAGCAACCCCAGGGCGATGATCGCACCGGCTCGACGAATGAGTGCAATCCCCCCATCCAGGACGCCGCCGCTCGACCGGCTCACCGTCGACGAGGATGAGCGGATCATCGCGTCGGGTGCTCGGAAAGACCCCAGCCGGATCGAACTCGTCAATGGCTACATGGTGGGCAAATTGGGGAAGAACGTCACGCATCGAGGGACGACGAAGGAAGTCCTCAAGGCGCTGGACGGGCGGCTGCCGACCGGGTGGATCTCCCAGAAGGAGCCGGTGCGGATCCCTGCGTACAACGAGCCGGAGCCGGACATCGCGATCATCCGGGGCACGGACGACGATTACCCGTACCGGATTCCCGCGGGCGACTCTGGACCGGGATCGCAAGTGATTGATATCCATTGGTTTACGCTCGGGGAGCGTGCCAAACGACGCCGAGCCGGCTTTTCCGGCTAAAGCGATCGCGGCAAGTTTGCCGATAGAAGAGAATAAGCCCGACGAGCCAGCGAGGGTCGCGAGGTTATTTGCCCTCGCCGACTCCTCGGTCTCGTGTGTGGGCCGCGCTGCGGGAGCATGTTTTACCCGATCGTCCAGAATCCGAGGTCGAGGATGGTCCGTTCCTGAAAATGGTTCGGGCCGCGGGATCTGGAAGCCGGGGACGGCGTACTTTCCCTCGCTCGCGGTCGGAAGCTCATAAGCTCTGGATGCGCGGCCACGGCGCCATTCCGTGAATCATCCGCGGCGGACGTCGCGCGCCGACGCTTCGCGTTCGTTGCAGGTTCATACTGTCCTGATGCGCGCGACCCTTCGGCTGAGAGCCTGGGAGGAAACCCATTCGACGATCGGAGAGAAGAGAGCCAATCGATGCAAGCGTAGAGCCAGAAGGGCCTTATGCTGCTTCATTCTCGGCTTCCCGCCTTTTCCTACGTTTCTTCACATCCTCTTGAGATCTCCCGGGGATCAGCGATGTCTCTCGCTTCCAAAGCGATGGCGGGTGTGTCCTCGCGGAAGACCGTCCGACTCGCGCAGGCCGGGCTGATGGCCCTGTTCCTGGCTGGTATGGCGCCGATGGCAACACGAGCGCAACAGGTCTCGCCTTCCACTTCCTCCACGGCGGTCCAGGACCCGGTGCCGAGCCCGGCCGTCGTCCCCGCGATGGACGACGACAACGGGATACCCGAGCCGGCCGTCCCCGCGATGCCCGATCCGCCGGCCCACGTCGCGGAGTTTCCGGCGGCCCCGGTCAGGATGAGAACGATCGACGTGATCCGCGAGTCGATCTTCGGCGAGGCGTCCGTGGACGACTGGCAGCCGCTCAGCCTGTCGACGTTCTTTACCCAGGGCTGGGACCGGCCGTGGGCCAGGTCGCCGCCGGGGTCCAACGGGGCCTACAGGCAGAACTGGTTCGGCGCCGCCGACGCCGCCTTCGTGCGGCTCAACTCGCTCACTTTCTCCTATGTCAACGGTATGACGACCAGCGAGGGATTGCTGTTGACGCCCGTCCCCTGGGCGCCCTCGAAGCCGCAAAGCAGCGGCAATGACTACTGGGCAGCGTATAACCTTTATCTGCCGCTAAACCAGCGCCTGGAGCTGCTGATCGCGGTCCCGTTCATTGCCTCCAATCCCAACGCTGCTGGTCACTATGTCGGCAACTTCGGCGACCTGACGATTTCCGAGCGGTTCCGGCTGATCGAGCAGAGGAACTTCACGCTGCTAGCCCTGCTGACGGAACGGACTCCCACCGGCCAGACGGTCAACGGCAACGACATCAATTTCATCACTCCGTCCACGGAGTTCTGGTGGAACTTCGCCCCGAACTGGGCGGTGCGCGGGGCGTCCGGGATGAACATCGACACCGGCCGCCACTCGGCCACCAGCGTGTATTTCAACAACCTGGCGATCGGCCGCCATCTCACCGACCAGAATGCACGCATCTTCAAGGAGCTGACCGTCCATGTCGCGGTCACGACCCTCTCGGATATCCTCGGCCGCAAGGACTAC
>JAKAUH010000767.1 GCA_021818605.1 Planctomycetota bacterium | reverse complement strand
GACCGATACGATCAGGAGGTCGTCAGCCTGGCGATCCTGGCCGATGATGACCCGGCCTGGCGTCCCGATCGGTACGAGTACGGCCGCTGGGGCTTTCGGACAATGATCGAGTTCCCGGTTGTCAAGCTGCTGGACCACGCGGGACAATACGAGAGGCTGGAATCCGACCCGAACCCATTCGCGGTGGTGGTGCTGAGGCACCTCAAGGCGATGGAAACCCGCCGGTCGGCCGCCGAGCGGCAGGCGTGGAAGGTGCGGCTGGTGAAAGGGCTGTACGGCCGCGGGATGGAGCCGGAGGACCTGCGCCGGCTGTTCCGGTTCATCGACTGGATCATGGAGCTGCCCGAGGCGCTGGAGGAGCGGTTCTGGGACGAGTTCATTTCTTATCAGCAGGAGGTGCATGTGCCGTTCGTCGATATCATCGAACGCAAGGGGATCGAGAAGGGCAAGGCGGAGGGACTGCTCGAGGGTATCGAGGTTGTCCTCAAGATGAAGTTCGGCGCCGCGGGCCTGGAGCTCATGCCCGAGATCCGAGAGATCCACGACCACGTGCTGCTGGGCAAGATCCTTACCAGGATTGAGACTGCGGCGACTCCCGACACGCTCCGCCCCATCTGGACCCGCAAACAACGACCGAAGGCGGTAAAGCCACGGTAATCGACGCCTTCCGGGGCCAGAGAATCTGCGCCGGCTATTCCGGTTCATCGACTGGATCATCAACAAATCGAACTCTGGGCGGACGGCGCGGGAACGGGGCCGCGGTTCGTTTCCCCCTCCGTCCTCATTTGCCGTCCCGATCCGAACTCCGATGAGGATTCAGCTCGGGCTGAGTCCCGCATACTCGGGGGATAGCCGGTAACTCCGCGACTTCCTTGCCGGGTCGACCACGAGCACGAAGCCGCCGCTCACCCAGGACGCGAGGATGTTCCGGGCCGTCCGCTGGGAGACGCCGAAGAGGCCCTCGACGTCGCGGCTGGTGATGACGACCGAGCGGCGGAAGAGCTCCAGGGCCCGGCGCTGGCGCGGGTCGAGGCGACGCAGCGCGGCCGAGGCATCCCTCTTGCCCCGGTCGGCGACCTCCCGGGCGCGGCGGCGGACGCTCTCGAAGCTGTCGGCCATGCCCGCGCAGAAGTATTCGACCCACGCCGTGATGTCCGCCTCGGCACGGCCCTCATAGTAATTGTGCGATGGCCCGACTGCCAATGCCTGGTAGTAGGCCGGCAGGTCCCGGGCGTAGTATTCTTCCAGCGAATAGAGCCCCTTCAGGTCATACCCGCCCCGATGGAGAATCAGGGTCGTCAGGAGCCTCGCCGTGCGGCCGTTGCCATCGTAGTAGGGGTGGATCGTGGCGAACTGGTAGTGGGCGATCCCGGCGCGGATCGGGCATGGGACGCCCTCGCGCTCGCTGCGCCGAAGCCAGTCGAGGAGCTCCTCCATGAGTCGGGGGACATCCGACGCCTCCGGGGGCATGTAGACGATCCGGCGACTGCCGGCGTCGCGGATCACGTTCTGCCCGCCCCGGTATGGGGTGGGCTTCTTCACCGCCTTGCCGCCGGCCATCACCAGGGCGTGAATGGTTCGGACCTGGAGGTCGGTCACCTCCCCTCGCTGGGCCGCGAATCGTTCGAGCCGCTCGATCGCCGCGTAGTAGCCGAGGACCTCGGCCTCGTCACGCTCCCGGCCCGGGAAGTGCCTCCCCTGCTCGATCAACGAGAAGACCTCCTCCCGATCGAGGTGGTTTCCCTCGATCATCGTGGAGTAGTGGGTGGAGAAGAGCCGCGCGGTCTCGCGGAGGCCGGCGAGCACGGAGGACGTGATCGGTAGATCCTCCACGGCCTGCCGGGCCGCCTCGATCCTCATGAGGTGGGTCGCGGCGCGGGGCGTGATCCGGTAGTTGGGCTCGAACGGCATTCTGCGGCACTTTCTCGGTCAGTTTCCTTGCCGTTATTGTGCCGTTAAAGTGCCGACAAATTCAAGGAATCGGCGTGGGTCGGGGTCGGCACCTTGCTCAGGACCAGGGACGCGGGCGAGCGAACGGGGACGGGCGAGCGAACGGGGACGCAGCTCGAGCGAACGGAGACGCAGCGAGTTTTCAAGCTCTTCGCCTGAAGCCGGTGAGGACAGATCCCGATCGGCCCGGTTCCCGCGACCGGATCGGACCCGACCCCGATTCGCCCGGCCGGTCCGCCTCGCCTCGATTCGCCGTCGGATCACCGGGCCATCGCCCCCGGGCCGGCGCGGTGCCTGGCGAATCCCGTGCGGCGGTACGAGGCGGAAGACCACCATGTGGAAATCGATGTCATTTCCTGATTTCCGTCTCGCCCGCAACCGCGGGTCGATCGGATCGGGCCGACCGATCGCCCGACGCCGGAGGGCCGGTCGCGCCGGCGGTCATCGTTGAGCGGGCCGGGAGTTCGGGGACTGCTCGCGGTTCGGCCCGGGTTCGGTCATGTTTGATGTCGGCGATGTCGAGCTGCCGAGGCTTCCGCGCGGTATTCCAACGCGACGATCCCTGGTAACATTTCATGAGGCGGCGCCGGGCGACTCGATCCCGCTCACGATCCGCGCCGGTGAACGTCCCGACTGCGAATGCTCTCGCAAGTTGGAGCCGGAGACCTTTCAGTCGCATGTCTCGCGCGGGAATCGGCTCATGACGAACCGTTTGATTCCGCCGCCTGAACTCGCGCCCTCGACTCTCGAAGGCTCGTCCAAAAGCCGGGGGATCGAACTCTGGGCGGATTGGTTGGATACCTGCGACGAATTCCTGCTCGCTGGACTGCGCCGCCGGGTCGGGCCCGGTGGTAACGTGGGCGCGGCCTACCGCGAATGGTACGCCGAGCCGATGAAGGAGCATGACCGGACCATGCTTCATCTCCTCGAAGAGTTCGAGCGACGGAGCCGTCCTCGCGGCCGCTTCCGGGGCTGAAATTGGGTCGCGTCGCCCGGGGATCGATCCCCGGAGCCATCATTCTCCTCCCGTCGAGATCCGGCTCAACGCGGCGGATGCGGGTCGGCCAGGAGCGGCGTTGGCGGGGGCTCGATCGCCTCCTCCGTGACCTCGCGGGAGAGGGGACCGTCGATCCCGAACGGCTTGACCGAAGCCGTCGAGTGCGGATCGGACGCTCCCAGGAACCTCCGGAATTCCGGGACGAAGAAGAATCCCCTGAGCAGGCGATCCATCGACCGCTGCTGGATCTGGGCACCGGTCTCCCATCGCGAGAGCGTCGCCTCCGCGATCTGAAGGTAGTGGGCCAACTCCTTCTGCGTGAGGCCGAGCCCCTGGCGCCCCGCCAGGATTTCGTTCGGCTGCAACAACCCGGCCACGGCCCGGAGTGCCTCGCTCAGCCTGCGATTGGCCGCGTCGTCCAGGACGATCGCTCCGCATCGCTCGCATCGCATCACGGGGAATTGCCTCACCGTGATCTGGTGCGTACGCCCGTCGTGATCCAGCTCGGCCGAATACGTGTCGAGCGTCGCCGGATGGACGGCTCGCTGGCCACAGTCGCCGCATTTCCAGGGAAATCGCTTCATGCTCAGACACCCTGTCGGTGGGCGCTCACAAGAAGGACGGCAGGATCATCGGGATCCTCGTCAATCAACCGGATCTTGACGAATACGCCCGGCGGGACGCCTGGGACGGGGAGGACGATCTTGTAGTAATAGGGACGATCGCGGCCCTCTTCCGTCTCCTGGACCTGGATGATCGGCCCCCCCCTCTCGAACGTGCTCGATCGCCAGCTCTCGGAGGCCCTCGGGGGTCAAGCCGAGTTCCGAGAGGTTCCGCCGCGAATTGTGGGCCCCCCTCTCGCTCCACTCCACATATCCCGTGACATGGCCATGCGAGCCACGAGCTAACTGGAAGGCCTTGACGACAAGCGCATGCTCCCACGGGTCATCCATGGACGTGGCCCCGCTATCCTGGCGCATTCTAGGATCGACTTGAGGTAAATCAAGTCCGCTCCGATGCCTCACAATCTGCCACTCGGGCGATGGCCATGTCAACCTTATTACCCCGGCAGGAAGGATCCTCAAGTAGGTCGGGCCGTCTTGCCCGACGCTCAGGCCCCGTCGGGCAAGACGGCTCGACCGACTTTCATGCCGGCGTAATCATTCTCCATGCCTGTCATCCCTGACTCGTGAAGGGATACAGAGACCGACCCTGGGACACATCGGATAGGGCCGATCGGCCGACGGATGGCCTCATCTCGGGCTCCCTCCTTGCCTCGGCTTGCCAGCCCGCTACGATGGGACCTGACGATGGGCGGGGCCGCATTCGGCCCCGGTCGCGCGCGTCGCATCGCATCGCATCGCATCGCATCGCATCCGACGTCCCTGGTCCGGAGAGACGAACCCGTGAAATCGTGGCACCGATCGATGGGCGTGGGCTCGGGATTGATCGCGGCGGTGGCGATCGGCATGATGGCGGCCGTCGCCGTCGGGCAGGAGGCGCCGCGGCCCAGGGCGGCTCTCTACACGGCCAGCGACTTCCCTGCGCTGGCGAGTGGGGTCGATCCCGGGATCTCGGGCGAGGCGGTTGTCTCCGTCTGGGGGCCGTCGACCGATGCCTGGAAGTTGAGACCCGGCTCGGACGGAGTGATCTTCCTCGAGAGGCGAGATCAGCCGGGCTCGCCGGCGCCGGGATGGGGTGAGGTCGGGACCGTCCGGCTCGCCCCGGGACAGCCGTTGCGGATCGTCGTGGCCGGGCCCGAGGAGTCGGCGGAGGCGAAACAGGCGAAGAAGAAGCGCACGCCGGTCCCGGTGCCGGCGCTCCTGTCGATCGCCGAGCGGGGCGGGAATCGGGCGGTGTCGCTCGACATCGTGCGCGGCCGGCTCGACTCGGTGGGCCCGACGGCCGATCGGCGGCGCGTCGAGGTCCGCACGAACCAGCAGGGCGCCGGTTTCCAGCCGCCCGCGACGGCCGAGGCGTGGCGCGATCGCGCCGGGCATCTCCGCGAGCAGATGCTCGTCACGCTCGGCCTCTGGCCGATGTTCCCGCGAGGGCCGCTCCATCCCCAGGTCTATGGGAAGGTGAAGCGCGAGGGGTACACGATCGAGAAGGTCGTGCTCGAGACGTTCCCCGGCTTCACGCTCAGCGGCAATCTTTACCGGCCGGAGAAGGCAGACGGTAAGGTCCCGGCGATCCTCTGCCCGCATGGGCACTGGGAGGACGGCCGGATCAACCCTGAGGTCCAGCAGCGTTGCATCCGATGGGCGAAGCTCGGCTGCGTCGTGTTCCTCTACGACATGGTGGGCTACAACGACAGCAAGCCGTTCCCGCACGCGTTCCTGAACGACCGGCTGCGCCACTGGGGCCTGAGCCTGCCCACGCTCCAGACCTGGAACAGCATCCGGGCGCTCGACTGGCTGACGACGCTCCCCGACGTGGACGTCGCGCGGATCGGCTGCACGGGCGAATCGGGCGGCGGCACGCAGACGTTCCTGCTCACGGCGCTCGACCAGCGTGTGAAGGTTGCCGCGCCGGTCGTGATGGTCTCGGATTCGTTCCAGGGCGGGTGCGTCTGCGAGAACGCCGCCGGGCTGCGCATCGGGACCGACAATGTCGAGTTCGCCGCGCTCTGCGCGCCCCGGCCGATGTATCTGGTCGGGGCGAAGGGCGACTGGACGAAGCTGACGATGGAGCGCGCCTACCCGGCGATCCGCGGAGTTTACTCGCTGGTCAGTTCAACCGACCGGGTCGGGGCGCAGGTGTTCGACTTTCCCCACAACTACAACCAGACGAGCCGGAACGCCGTCTACGCGGCGATGGGGCGGTGGCTGCTCGGCATCGACGATCCCGACCGGACCCGCGAGCCGAAAAACCAGCGCCCCGAGCCCGGCAAGGACCTGCTGACGTTCGGTCCCGAGCACCCCGCGCCGACGGGCCGCAAGACGCCCGAGGCGCTCGAGGCGTTCCTGGTCGACGCCCGTCGGCGGCAGGTTGAGGACCTCGGCCCCTGGGGCGGCACGGCGCGGTGGGAGGCGGGCCGACGGCTGCTCATAACGGCGCTGAAGGTCCGCACGGGGGTCGTCAACCCGTCGCCGGACCCGCTCGACGCGCGCGAGGTCCGCCGGCTGCCCCGCGAGGAATTCACGATCGTGCACCGCCTGCTCGGCCGCAATGGGACGGGCGAGGCGATCCCGGTCGTCCGGATCATCCCGGCGCATCCGTCGGGTCAACTCACGATCGTGGCCCATTCGCGAGGCAAGGCCGGGCTGGTCGACGGCGCGGGCGTGCCCTCGGCGCTGGTGCGGTCGCTGCTGGCCCACGGTCACGAGGTTGTCGGCTTCGACCCGCTGTTCGTGGGCGAGTCGATCGACCCCCGCGACCCGGTTGAGCAC
>JAKAUH010001024.1 GCA_021818605.1 Planctomycetota bacterium | reverse complement strand
CAATTTTTGGCCTTTCCGAGGGTCAAAAAACGGTAAAAGTCGAGCTCAGTAGACCGGCCCGCCGAAAAAGGCACACGACAACGGAAAAGTGCCGCGGCGGGCCGGGTCCGCTGCAGCGAGAGGTTAGTCGGGGTCCGGGACCGCCGCCGCCGGTTCAATCTGAATTCGCTTGCGACCCCGATCCAGAGCGAGCCATCGGGTGACGTCTTCGGGTGGCAGGAGCGATGCCCAGGGGATTTCGGCTCGCGAGCCGATCCCGGTGGGCAGGAAGAGCGTGAACTCCCACTCGTCTTGCTGGGAGCCCTTGCAAATCCAGGCCTGGCCCTCGACACGCGGCGCAGGGTCGTCGAGGTGATATTGCCGAGGGGTGAAGCCATCGCACCAGAGGCAACGGAGTTGGTTATCGGGGATCCCAGCGAACTCGCGGGAGACGCGGTACTCCAGGCGTGGCCAGAACTCGTCCTCATGCAGGGGTGACGCCTCCCGCCGGCTGACGGCCATCGCTGGTCATTCTGGTATCCGTCCATCGTTGCCGCACATTCGATCAGAGCAAGCCGAGTTCCCGTCGAACCTCCTCGGTCGAGAGCCCGGAACCCTCGCGACACTGGGCGCGTGCCTGTTCGAGGATCGCGAGGAATCGAGGATTGCTGCCCAACGCCAGCGATTCCAGGTCGAGTTCATCGATCGGGACCAGTGCCGCAATCGGGACTCCCGCCTCGGTCACTACGAGCGGTTCGCCTGCCAGGCCGCGCACCGACTGGCCGAGAGAATCGTTAGCCTGGATCAATTCAATGTTCTTCATAGCTCGCACTCCTCGTTTCCCAGCCACAGCCGATTCCCTCGCTTGACTCCCGAACCTCGATCAATCCCCATGCATCGCCCGCAGTCGGGGCGAGAGCCGGAGGATGAGCTGGGCGCGTTCGAACTCATCCAGCCAGTCGGCGGCGATGGCATTGAGGGTCTCGGCCGGCGGCGGGACGAAGCCGGTCGGGCACGACGGGCCGAGGTAATCGGACGCCATGCGGCGGTAGGCCGAGAGTGTCCGCTCACCGTAGCGGAAGACCTCGTAGCCGTCCTCGCTCAGGAAGACCACCACGGGCACGCGATGGCCGCCGTTGATTGAGAGTTCACCGCGGACGTCGGGTCGGGCGTTGCGGTCGAGGAACCGCAGGTCGATCACGCTCGATGCCTGGGCGAAATGGTCGAAGACCGGGCACTGGTTGATGCAGTCGCCGCACCAGGCCCCGCACAGGCAGAGCACCGGCATTTTTCGCGAGAAGCCGGCCAGCAAGGTGCGCTGGTCGTCGGTCAGGGCGTACCGGGCATGCATCGCGTCCCACCGGTTTCGCTGCGAGGGGGTCGCATACCCATCGAGGAATCTCTCGTATGGCAGCGCCTCGGCGAAGACCTTCGACCACTCGATCATGGTTCCCTCGGCATGATGGGGAGCGTCCCCTGGCGCCAGCGGAAGAACTCCGGCGGATCCTCGGCCGCGTCCTCGGCGTCCTTCGGGGACAACGAGGGCGGCATCGGGATGTCCACTCGTTCCTCGTAGGCGTAGAGGTCCCGGATGTACTCGTTGAAATACTGGCCCTTCGACGGGGCGTCCATCAGCTCGTCGTAGACCGAGAACGGCACGTCGTAATAGACGTAGACCCGCCGCGGCTCGACCAGTTCGACCTCCAGGATGCTGCTGACCGGGTCGAAGCCGATCGACCGGATCAGGCTCGATTCAACGGGCTGGCGATCCATCCCGGGCTCCTTCGTGTGACCTGGACGGCGGAACGCGGCGAGGCGGCGGGCTCGGAACACCCTTTCGACCCAGTGCCGGTCGCGGACGAACTCGGCTCGCGATCCAGCCGAGACTTCACCAGCAAGGTTTGTGCCGTCGCAGCTCGTACCTCAATTGTCCCGCGCGCGGCGGCCGCCGGTCAAATCCAGCCGAGCGACGCCAGCGCGGCGATGTGCTTGCAACAGCTCGCGCGGGCTTCGGGGTTTTCGGCGACCTGGTAGGTCCACTCGGCGCAGTCGCACTGGGTCGCGCCGCCGGCGAGGCGGCAGGCGAAGTACGGCCCGTTCTCCAGCGGCGGATGCGGCCGGGTCAGCCGCCACTGGATCGGCGCGAGCGCCGTGCCGGCCACCCGCTGGGCGCAGTAGGTCTTGCCGCCGATGACGAGCAGCCGAACCCGCGGCCGTTCCTCCGCAGAGTCGGCGGCGCCGCGATTCTGGCCCGTGTCCTCGCCGAGCGTCATCACGACCAGCGGCGGGTGACTCAGCGCCGCCTCGAGGGTCCGGGTGCCGAGTTCGGCACGCAGGCGGTCCCACGACCGCCGGGCCTCGTTGCAGGCGTTGCGGAAATGCCAGGCGATCGGGTGAAACGCTCCGTGAACCGCCTCGGCCACCTCGAGGTCGGCGATCGAGACGTCCAGGATGATCCGCCCGCGCTGGGCCAGCTCAACGGCCCGGCGCTCGGGGTCCGACTCATCCCGGTCGCGAAGCGGGCGCGGGATCGGTCGCGAGCTGGCCGGAACGGGCTCGTGGGCGGGAGATGCGGCCGTCGGTATCGACGAGTCCTCCCACGGCGGGACGACCCGCTCGTCGGATTCCCACGGCGGGCGGATCGTCGGCGCGGCGTCTGCGGCCGTCGCGGTCGCTGTTGGCGGGACGGTTTCCCGATCGCGTGAGCTGGCAAGCATCGCGGCCTCCGTTCCGGGCATCCCTTGCCCTCCTCGAGCCGGGCGCCCCGCGTCGTACTGCCGACGGCGATGGGCGGCCTCCGTCCTTCTCGTTCCGCGAACCGAGCCGAAGCCTCTCGACGCCTGAGTGACGAATGAACGTCAGCCCGGCTCGCACGCGGCGAGGTGGACGTACTGCCGCAAGGGCGTCCGTCGGCGTGATTGGCGTTCACCCTCACCCGGGGCCGCGCTCGCACTCACCACCGGCGCGGCCGCCACGATGCGATAGCCGCGACCCTTCCAGGTGATCCGCTGCCCGGACCTCCAGTCCTCGGATCCGCCGGGAGATCCGTCCCGACCAATCAGGCAGACCTCGCGAATCGTCGCCCGCCTGTCCTTCACGCGGCCGTTCCGAGGCCCGGCCGAACGCAACGCCTCCAGCACGATCGCCATCCTCGACCTCCTCCCATCCCTGCCCGGCTCCTCGCCGGCAAACCCACCATCTGCCGAAACCATTTCTCGGTGGGTTTCACCCCTCTGCAACCGCCTGACCGCCCCTTCGGGACCGACACTTCGTACATGAGTGTACTGAACCCCATGAGGGGAAACAAGTGTCAAGTAACGGTCAACGGAGGATCACGTTACGGGCCTTCCATGGTGGCGCCGGAGGGGATGTTGCGAGCCGGACCGGCCCCTTGATTGGCGGCCGGCCGATCCGCGATCATCAATCCTCCCGCGGGACGGCGGTCCTGCCGGTCTCCGGCGGGTGTGACCGCGATGACCTGACCTGACGTGATCTCTCGCCAGGGAGGCGGGCATGGACGACGAAGCTCAGACCGCCTGGACCGACGCGGGCCAGCCGGGCCTGGCGCGCCGCCTGGGCCTGGCGACGGCGACCGCGATGGTGGTGGGCGAGGTCATCGGCGTGGGGATCTTCCTCACCCCCGCCGAGATGGCCCGGACGCTCGGCTCACCAGCGTGGCTGATCGGCGTCTGGCTGGTGATGGGGGCCAGCGCGCTGGGCGGGGCCCTCGCTTTCGGCGGCCTGGCGGCCCGATATCCCGAAGCCGGAGGGATCTACATCTATCTCCGCGAAGCGTACGGCCCGCGGGTTGGTTTCCTCTATGGCTGGGTATCCATGCTGGTCACGGACCCGGGCCTGACGGCCTTCCTGGGCGCCGGGATGGCGGCCTATGTGGCGCACCTGGTGCCGCTACCCGGCTGGGGCCTCAAGGCGGTGGCCGTCGCGGCGATCGTCGCGATGGCGGCGGTGAACATGCTAGGCGCCTCGATCGGGTCGGGAGTCCTGCGTATTCTGGCCGGTCTCAAGATCGGGCTGCTGGCGTTCCTGGCGGTCTGGGGGTTCGCGTCGGGGCGCGGGGACTGGTCGAACCTCGAACCGTTCTGGTCGCAGCGGCCAGGGTCTGCGGCGCCGCTGCCGGCGATCGGCATGGGCCTGATCCTGGCGTTCATCTCACTGGCGGGCTGGTGGGACGCCAGTCGGATCTCGGGCGAGGTGCGCGACCCGGAGCGCACCATGCCCCGAGCGTTCCTGCTGGGCCTGTCGATCGTCACGGCGCTTTATATCGGGGTCAGCCTGGCGTTCCTGTACCTGGTGAGCCCGGCGAATCTGTCGGCCAACCCGAACGACGAGGCCTTCGCGGCGATGGCCGGCCAGTCTCTCTTCGGCCGGCGGGGCGAGATGGCGTTCGCGGCGGTCGTCGTGATCTCGGTGGCCGGCAGCCTGGCGGCCGTGCTGATGGCGTTCCCGCGGGTGTACTACGCGATGGCGCGCGACGGCCTGTTCTTCGCGAGCTACGCCGCGGTCGACCCGGGCCGCGGGGCCCCGGTGCGGGCAACGATCGTTCAGGCCGTGCTGGGGTCGGCGCTGGTGCTTTTGCTCGACTCGCCCGCCCGGATCATCGCCTACTTCATGGTCCCGACCCTGGCCTTCCTGGTGCCGGCCGTCGCCGCCGTGTTCGTCCTGCGCCGACGGTCCGCTCGCCGAGGCGAGCCCGGCATCGTCGTACCGGGATATCCGGTCGCACCGCTCGCATTTTTGATCCCGGTGACCCTCGTGATCGTCCTCCAGGCCGCCCGGGAACCCGGGACGGCCGCCTTCGGCGCGGGGCTGGTCGCCGCCGGTCTGCCGGCGTCGCTGCTCGTCCCGGCATTGCGGCGCCGAATGGATTCGGAACAGAATCAATCGTCCGAGCCGGGTTCGGACCTACCCGGCGAAATCTGACTCTCTTGCGAGGTATCTCGATGGCCTGGATTCGAACAACCCCCTTCGAGGGGGAAGAAGATGCGGTCGCAAAGGCAATGTCCGACCAGCGCGGGCTCTATCCGATCGAATACGCCCAGCCCGTGCAGGAGCTCGACCAGGGCGTGCCGGGGATCGTCGCGTCGCACACCCTGATCCCGCAGGCCATGTATCATGCGTTCGCGACCTTCGGCGCCCTCATGTCGCCCGACCTGCCGCTCTCACGCCGGCAGCATGAGATGATCGCGACGATGGTCTCGCTGACCAATAAGTGCCATTACTGAATTGTCTCGCACGCAGAGTTTCTGCGTCGGGTCACCCTGGATGACGACCTCATCCAGGCGCTTCGCGAGGATTACACGAAGGCTCCGATCACCGACTCGGAACGAGTCATGGTCGATTATGTCGTTAAGCTGACCAGAGACGCGACGAAGGTCGCGCCCGAGGACCACGACCGCCTGCGCGCCGCCGGGTTCGACGACCAGGGGATCCTCCAGATCACGCTGATCGCGTCGTGGTTCAACTACATCAACCGGGTCGCCGACTCGCTGGGCGTCGGCCGGCCTTAGAGCGCATTGCAGATAGGTGGCTCACGGAGGGGCCGGGCTGGCTCAGAGTCTGTGCCGGCAGGTCTTCCAGCCCCCGTCAGGGGGCGATCGGACGTAGCCGGAGGGCGTCAGCCCTCGCTGTACTACACAAGTCATAAACCTCTTCATGCCAACGGTTTATGTCGCAAGTGCTTGCAATCACGATATAGAGCGCAACTCCTTTGAGACGCTTGAGGTGCGGCAAGCCAGTCCCCTTTTTCCTCCGCCTTACCTCTTGCAAAGGTCAGGCGCTCCAGAGTGACGGTTTCTGCAGGCGAGGCATGCAGAGTGCAAGAGTGTTCGATGCGACGTCCTCCGATCCGTGGAGTCGACACTCATGCCCATCCGCATGTCCCATCCGTTCAACGTCCGGTTGGTCGTGGCCGGGCTGACCCTCGCGCTTCTGGCCTTGCCGGGATGCAGCGAAAACAACCAGGAACAACCGGGCCGCACTCCGCCGAACCCGGCCGCCCCGGCCGACCGGTCTCGTCCGGTCGACCCCAACCTCTCGGGCGTGGGAAAGGAAGCCGCAAAGGTCGAGAGCGACCTGCACAGGGACCTCGGCGGCGGCCCGATCATCAAGCCTAACGCAAAGAGTCAGGGCGGGCCCGTCCAGGGGCCCGGCGTGCCCTGATCGGTTCGGTGTTCAGCCCATCGGGCGCGGCTCGTCGTGGGCCTGCTCGACGACCTCGAAGACATAGCCGTCCGGGTCGCGGAAGAAGAACCGTCGGAACGGGGTCTCGCGGATCGGCTCGATCAGCGTGGCCCCTTGGGCCACGAGGCGCTCCTGGAGCGCGGGGAACTCGGCGAGTGGATAGGCCACTGCGACGTGACGGCGTTACTCGTTTTCTATC
>JAKAUH010000229.1:3989-6380 GCA_021818605.1 Planctomycetota bacterium | reverse complement strand
CCGGCGGAGCTCGGTTGCGCCCCAGGTGATCGCGTACTGGTTGATGTCGTCCTCAATGGCGCGGCAGGCGGCGGTCTTGACCTCGGCCGGGGCGGGGAAGTCGGGCATGCCCTGCGCCAGGTTCACCGCCCCGTGACGCCGGGCCTCGATCGACATGCCGCGGATCACGCTCTCGGTGAACCGCGCCGCCTTGTGGGAGATCAGCGGAGATTGCATCAGGATCACCGCATCGCGGCGCCGCGGGCTTCGAAAATGAGGGATGCGTTCGATTGTCAGGCCGGCAGGCACGGACTGGCGGGGTGGGCCGGAACAGGGAAGGCGAGGCTCGGGCCGGGCCGGCGCTACCGGGATCCATGGCCTGCACCCGGCTCGCCGGTAGGCTCGCTCGCCCTCCCGCTCAGCAACTCTTCTCGAACTGATCCTCAGCCCTTCCGGCGATGGGCTGAGTGGCAAGTCTTGCACGAGCCGCCGATGTTCTCGGTCGCCTCCCTGGCCGAGGCGAGATCCTTCTGCTCGGCGGCCTCCTTGAGCGTCTTCGTGTTGCTGGCGTAGGCCTGGGCGAGCTTCTCGAACGACGCGCGATTGCCGCGGGGCGCGCGCGCCTTCGGCAGCGCCGAGCCGTATTTCTCGATCACCTCGGCAGCGGATGCGACCTTGGCCCAGTTGGGCGAGCTCTGGCGGAGCTGCGCCTTGACCGTCGCGAAGGGATTGTTGCGGCCCTTGTGAATCTTGGTCATGATCTGCCTGGCCGTCGGGACCTTCTTATTGTCCTGGGCGCCCGCCGGCGACGTGGCCCAGGCGAGCACGGCCAGGACGCCGAGCAGGCTCGCCGCACAGTACAACGCTCGCATCCGGTCATTCCTCACTCGTGGTGGATTCAGCCCGACCGACAACATCAATCGGCCGGCAACATGACCATCGTCGGAGCAGCCTCGGTCGAAGTCAAGAGCCCAGACAGGCATCGCTCCGGCCTGCCGCGGGCTGGCCGGGCTCGGATCAGGATCCGACCGGCTGGAGCTCACCGGTGCGGGCGGTGTCATACCCGGGCAGGTCGGCGAGCAGCCGGCGATAGGGCTCGGAGCGGACGACGCGGATGAGGGCCCGCAGGAGAGGCGCATCGCGGGGGTCGTCGGCCAGGCAGAGATCATACGCCTCGTGGCGGACGGACAGGAAATGGAGCCCGGCCTCCTCGCCGGCGAGGCGGAGGCAGATCCCGGCATCGGCGCCGCGACCCTTGATCGCGCCGGCGACTCCGCGGTGGTCGAACGCAACCGGCCAGGACCGGGGAGTCCTCGGCCGGCGGGGCGACTCGAGCAGCTCGTCCAGACATTGCCGGGCGCCGGAGCCGGGCTCGCGCACGACCCATCGCAGCCGTGCGGCCAGCACATCGCGGATCGAGCCGAGCGCGAGCCCGGGGGCCAGAGCGATCCCCTCATCCCAGCCGGCAATTCGCAGCAGTTGCCAGCGATGCTGGGCCGTCGTGCTTCCCGCCGCGGAACGAGCCAGGATGGCGGCGGCGTTTCCCTCGGGCCGATCGTCGCGGGCCAGGTGGATTCCGGCGGCATGCACCAGTCCGCGCTCGAGTAACTCAAGCGCAGCGCCGCTGGATCGCGGCAGGACAATCAACCGGACGTCCTCCTGGCGGGCGAGCTCGGCGGCAAGCAGGCCCACGGCAGGGTCGCAGCAGGCCAGGACGAGCGTTCTGGCCGGATCGGACCGGGGACCGGGCTCGCATCCGGACGGCCCGGCCGTACCATCGTGGGGAACCAGGCCGATTGGCGAGTCCTCGACCGGGTAGAGGGACGCCCGGCCGGCGACCTCGGCACGCCAGTAGCGCCAGGGCGTAAACGGCGGCGGCCAGGCCCAGGCGGGTTCGCCGGGCGACGGCTGGCTACCGGGCAGGCGAAACAGCGACTCGACGGTCGTCCCCATCGCCGAGGCCAGCGCCAGCGCCGCGGCCGTCGACGGGACGAGGCGCCCGGTCTCAATGGCGCTGATGCCGGCCCGCGAGACCCCCGAACGGCTCGCCAACTCCTCCTGCGACCAGCCGAGCCGCACCCGAACCGACCGCACATCGTTCTCGAGCATCACCCGGCCCGCCAGGTTCCGATCGAATTCCCGTGATGATTGTAGCGAACGGCTGGAAACCGCACCATCGCCCGACGCGTCGGTCCGTCGGTCGGTCGGTCGCTCGCGGAGGGTCGAGAGGTCCGGACGCGAGGGATTGTCGCAAGTCGCGGCGCGGTCATGCCGATGATAGGGGATGTATGAGAAGGCCCGGATCCCCGGGCGGTGCGCCCGTGCGCCGAGCTTACCGAGGTGACGAGGTCTCCTTCTTTGGCTCCTGGATCGGATCGAAGGCCGGTCCGGGGTGCGATTACGCCGGCATGA
>JAKAUH010000229.1:0-3979 GCA_021818605.1 Planctomycetota bacterium | reverse complement strand
GAAAGCAGGTCAGGCTTTCCAGCCTGACCGGGCCTGGGCCTCAGGCGAGAAAGCCTGATCCACGTGGGAGCTTTCCTGCCGGGGTGATAGCCACGTGCAGGCGATCGCAGGTAACCGAACCAGCCCGCGCGGGTGGATCGCCGGACGGGTCCGATCATCAAGGCAGGGGAAAGGAGTTCCCGCATGCGTGTCCGAACTCGGTTGGTTGTGGGTTTCTGCGGGCTGGCGCTGTCGGCGCCGGCCGCGATCCCGGCGTGGGCGGCTCCGCAGGACGGTCAACCGGCCGCGCCTGGCGGCCCGACCGGCATGCCCCCCTACGCCGGCGGGGCGCCCGTGTTGACCTTGCAGCAGGTCGGTGATGCCCAGCCCTCGGCCGGCACAATGCCGCCGATGACTGGCCCCTTAACGGGGATGGCCCCGAGCATGGGGATGGCCCCGGGCATGGGGATGGCTCCGAGTCCGGGGATGGCCCCGGGCATGGCGGGTCCCGCGCCCGCCCGCGTGGGTCACATGGCGAATAACGGGGCAGCGCCGGCCCACCATCATCATGGCTTCCTCGGCCGCCGGCACTGCGTCGAGTGCCAGCGTGCCCGGGCGAAGGCGGCTGACGGGATCGACGTCCCGCCGCCGCCGGGTTACGCGGGCGCCCCGATGCTGGCGCCGGGCGAGACGATCGTGTCGGGTCCGACGGTCGTGAGCGAGCGAGTGGTGTCGGTGAACGATCCCCAGGCCGCCGGCCATGCGGTTGTCGGTGGTGAAGACACGGCGGGCTACGCCGTGGTCGGCGGTCAGCCTGGAGCTGGCGCTGATCCGACGCCGATCGGAGTCGCCCGCGGCGCGTATGGCGCGGCGGCCACCGATCCCCGCATGGCGCAGACGATGCGCCGCCCGGGTGGTGGGGCGTTTGATCCGGCCGTCATGCCGACGAGCATCCCGGCTGCCCCGACGCCCATGTCCGGCCCGGGCCACAACCGGCCGCATGTCATCGGACATGTGCTGGGGCTACCGATGCTCGGGAAGCTCCACGAGCAGCGAGAGGCCAAGAAACGCCAGGAGCACGCGGCGATTTCCTACGGTGACGGCAGCAAGGTCACCGAGATTCCGGCCTCGATGGTCTACGGCAATCGCTAACCCGGGCCGATTTCCGTCGAAAGGAGCGCGGGTACGATCGTCCGCCAACGCCCCGGTCCTATCCGCAATCCAACTGGCCTGACTCCCCGCACAACCGATGCAGCCAACGCGGTCCCCCGTCCTCAACGGGGGACCGTTGGCATTTTGGCCCCGTGCGAGGATTTCGTTCGAGGACCGACCGGCCTCGCGCCGATGGTCAGAGACAAGGCCGGTTCACAGGTGGCCTCTGTCGATGCGCACCGGGCTTGCCGCGAGCAGTCGCGGCTGGTCCGGAACTGCCCCGGCGGTTGGATCTCCCCGCGGCCAGACCGATCGTGTCGTCCGTGCGTAGGAAGGCTCGGGCACGTACGTCGCTCGCTCGATTTCGAGACACTCCAGGAGGGCTTCAGGAATGCCAATCAAGGGATAAACCATGCGCTTCGAAAGATGGCGAGGGATGCCGCTGGTGCTCACGATGGCCGCGGTGGGATTGGGCCTGGCATGGGCGGATCGAGCTCGAGCGGATGGCTACCGGTTGCGGCACACGATTCCGAAGGACGTGCCCGCGATCAACTACACCACGGGCGGCGAGTTCATGGCGCCCCCTGTGCCGTACGGCCACTACGCCAAGAACCACATTTATAGTCCCGGCTACCTGCTCGGCTGCGCAAAGTGTCGGCTGCACGGGCTGCTCGGCTGCGCCGGGTGCGGCCACGAGAACGGCCATGGCAACGGCTGCGGGTTCTGCGGCGGCCGCGGGTGCGAGGTCTGCCAGGGCGGCGCGCTGATGGATGACCCTGTCCAGTCGGCCTGCGAACCCGGCTGCGGCGGCGGGCGGGGACATCATCACAAGGCCGGGCGATTCGCCCCTTGTGACTCGGGGACCGTCGTGGTCAGCGGAATCGGCGACGGCTACGCCACGACCGTGGCGCCCACCATGCAGTCGATGCCAACCGGCCAGGCCGTCGTGATGCCGTCGAGCCAGTCGCCGTGCGGGGTGAACGGCTGCGGCGTCAAGGGGAAGCACGCGCACAAACACAACCGGCGCTGTGGACTCTGCGGCGGTCGAGGCTGCGGCGGGTGCGGTGGAGCGGGGATCATCGACGGCTGCGGTGACCCTGGCTGCGGGCTCTGCAACGGGCACGGGAACGGGAACGGGAACGGCTGCCGGTTCTGCGGTGGCAAGGGCTGCTCGCACTGCAAGGGGGGCCTGCATAGCAAGCTGGCCGGACTGCTGCACCTCGGGCCGAGGGTGGACTACTTCGTCGGCGCCGGCGGCCCCGTGCCGATCACGCCGGGCTATGTGCCCTACATCAATGTCACGCGGTCGCCGCGGGAGTTCTTTGCCTTCCCGCCGATGAATCCTTATGACCCCTGATGGTAGGAATGGACGATATTCATAACGGCGGGGCCTGTGCGACCCGACCTCGCAGGAGGCGAGGTGCCCCGCCCTTGTGGTTCACGAGGGCTCCGGCCGGCCGATTCAGACGCCGGGGCGAAGCGAAGCGAGCTAGATCGGAGACGGGCGGGGTGTCGGGGCCATTCATCCGCTGCGGGCCCGCGGCACCCTTTTCCCATAACCCTCTGACATCCTCCCCAGGATGGGGATGCCGGAAAAGGACTGGAGCGTCGTCATGGAACGAGCCGATCGACCCATCCCCGCCGGCGATATCCTCGGAGGCGCCCGGCGGGCTCTCCGCCATCCGCGGATCCTTGGCGGCCTGGCCGCCCTGGGGCTGCTCGCGGTTCTCAGCGGCTCGGCGCAGGCTCAGGGCCCGCCCGTGCCGCAGATCGGTGACACCACCCAGCGCAGCGGACTGGTTCAGCGGTTTGCCGGCACGCCCGAGTTCCTGCCGCCCGACCCCCGGCGCGACTACTTCTACCGCACCCGCTACGCCGACTCGGGGCCGGTCAGCCACATCAACTGGTTCAAGAGTCAGGGCCTCTACGGCCTCGGCTGGAAAACCCCCGACACGGCAAGCATCTATCCGTTCTGGTACGGCTCGCCTGGCCAGAGCACCATCGACCAGTCATCCCGCCCCTGGCCGCGTTCGCTTCGCTTCTTCCAGGGACTCGCCCACCCGTGGCGGCCCGTGGGGATGTACTACCAGATGGGCAGCTACGTGCCGATCTACGATCTCGACCCGATCGCGCCCGGACCTGGACCCTATCCGTTCCCGTTCTACTTCAACTGGGCGCACGGCGGGTGAGATTGCACACGGTGTGTTTCTCGTAGACCCAGGGAATGCTGGGCGCGGGTCTCATGAGATCCCGCCCTGCGCCCAGACCGAAGATCTCCCGCGCTTCCCCAGACCAGCGCTGGCGCGGGAGACCTTACGGTCGGGCCTCGCGGCGGGGTCGGAGACCCGCGCCGAACCGAGTCTCCTTCGGGCGGATCCTCACAGGATCAGCGGCGATCGCTTCTCGGCGGCCTCGGCCATGAACGACTGGACCCGCGAGACCAGGTTCTCGGGGTCGGGCGTCACGCCCTCGAGGATCATGGCGTTGGTCCAGAGCTGCAAGGCGCACTGCTTGATAAACGCGTCGTGATCGGGGCTGGCAGTCAGGGTCGAGAGCCGCCGGATCAGGGGCGACGACGGGTTGACCTCCAGCATCCGCGAGACCTCGGGGAAGTCCTTGTTCGCCAGCTTCAGCATGCGCTGCATCTGCGTGCTCGGGCCGCCGTCGGCGCTCACCAGGCAACAGGGACTGTCCGTGAGCCGCTTCGACGCGCGCACGTCCTTGACCCGCGTTCCCAGCGCCTCGCGGAACAGGTCGAGTACCCGGGCGAATCCGCCCTCCTTCGCCGGCGCTTCCGACGACTCCGAGGCGGCGGCCTCGTTCTCGCCCTCGGGCGTATCGGGCAGGT
>JAKAUH010000643.1 GCA_021818605.1 Planctomycetota bacterium | reverse complement strand
ATGACACGAATGACGCGAATGGGACCTTAACGATCACGCCGGAGTGAGAGCAAGTCGGGCCCTCCAGCCCGAAGGGGCCAGCGCGTCGGGCAAGAGTGCACGACCGACTTGAAATTCAATCTCGCCAATGCGTGCCCCACAAGAAATGCGTGCTTGATGGGCCTCGGAGTCGGCCGGGTTGATCGCGAGGCATTGCGCGACTATGATAGATTGACGATCGCGGACGGCCGCGGTCATTCCCTTCCCGCATATCTCTCCCTGGGCAGCGACCTGAAGGAGGACGACGATGCGAACCCACTTCCCCATGAGTGTGTCGTCGAGCCCGGGTCACGCGTTTGGGTCGCATTAACCCATTCGATCGCTTTCGCCCCGCCTCCTCGTAGCGGGAGCCACGATCGTTCCGACAGACGGCCCGAGGCGCGAATGACACCACTGCGCGCCCGGGCTGCGCACGCACCGCGTTAAGAGCCCGGCGCCCTCTGGACCGAGCCGGACGGCGTGCACGCTCGCCATCGAATCCAATCGAACGTCGGCGGCCCACACCCGGCCTCCGGGTTGCGGCCGATTCCATTGATGTCGGTTCATACATAAATCGTGAGGGTCATCATGAGATACCGGATTCCCTCGAACAAACAAACTCGACGCCTCTGCGCCGAGCCCGGTGAGGATGACGGGCTGGACCCGCGCCTGGAGGCGCGGCGATCCGGCCGGGGCGGGCGATCGCGCCATCACGGCGGCGGGCCGGCGTTCGGACCGGGATCGCGGGCGCCGGCCGTGGATCGCAAGGCGGCGCAGCTCTGCCGCCAGGTCGCCGTGACGCTCGACGAGGTGCTGGCGGAGTGCCGCGACGACGTGCTGCGCGACCTGCACGTGCTCGCCGTGGCCCCGTTCCCGGACGCCTCGCGGCTGCTGGTCACGGTGGCGCCTGTCGACGCCGGGGCGCCCGACTCGCCCGGTCCCGTCGACGTGCTGGACCACCTCCAGCACGCCGGCGGCCACCTGCGACGCGAGGTCGCCGCGGCCGTCACCCGCAAGCGCGCCCCGCTGCTGGTCTACCGGCTCGTCGGGCCGGACGAGGTCGAGGCTGATTGAGGGGCAGGAACCTGTCCCGAAAGGAAAGGCTCCGAGTCCGTCTGGTAGGGTGGGCATCGCCCACCGGCGATGGCCGGGACCGGTGGGCATTGCCCACCCCTCGCTGTTCAACCGCCCCGCCGAGAAAGTCTCTGCGTTCGGCCGAGTTCGATTGATGCCTCCATCCCCGGCGTGGTCCCGCTCGGTCGGGTCGCCTGGAGACTTCCTCTCAAACCAGGTAGAGCGACGCCGGCATGTCCGACGCCTCGCTCTCTCCGGAACGGGGGCTCGACGATCGGCGCCTTCAATCCGGATTCCTCCTGTTCCGATCGCCGGCCTTTCGCTGGTGGTCGAAGAGGAGTTGCCGATAGCCCTCGGGGCTGAGCGTCGGGACTCCCGGATTGTCCTGCCGGATGAAGCCGACGCGATGCCCGGTCTCATCCGATACCGAGACATTGGTCCCGCCCGGCACGACGACCTTGCTGAAGATCGCGTCGTGCTGGGCGGGCTGGAGTGTCACCGAATCAATCCTCATGCCGTCGCGTGAGTCGATCAGCAACTGTCCCCGCGCCATCCGCGCGCCGCCCTGGAAGTGCATCGTCACGACGCGGAAGGGATACCAGAGCCCCGGCGCGATCTCGCGGAGGTCCTCGGCACGGCCCAGGCTCGTCGGCAAGGGTCGGACGCCGGGCGCGTCGACGAAGGTCGTCAGGCGGATCGGGATCAGGTTCCGGTCGGTCGCGAGGTCCACGACGAGCGAAAGATTGGTGTCATAACCTCGGCCCGTGAAGCCGCCGACAATCGTGATGCGGGGATGGCCATCGACCTGAGTCTCGCCGCAGTAGTGGAAGCGCAGGGCAGGCAACTCGGGCCGATCCTCCGCGGGCAGGCCGAGCAGGTACGTCAGCGGCGAGAGGATCATCTGGTCGCGGAGCAGCAGCGCGTGCGGCTGGTGGGTGAACACGCTGTCCATCAGTCCGGGATCGTCCTTGACGGCGCCGTGGCGCATGATGGCGGCTGTGCTTCCGAACGCCTCGGGCTGCTGCGTGGTGACGAACCGCGTCCACTGGCCGTCGTAGGCATGGACCTGGTCGACCGTGCTGCCCGAGCCGCGCAGGAACCTCAACCTGCCGCGTTTCGTCGAATACATCCGCTCACCAAGGCGGATCGAGTGCTCCTCCATCGCCTGTTCGACGAGGGACGTCTGGCGCCGCCGTCTCGGCGTGAGGGGGGCGTGCACGCTGACGGCCCGCACCTCGATCGGGTCATACCGGCGGGCCTGCTCCGCGACCCGCTCGGCGAGCCTTCCCAGCAACCTGCGCCCGCGGTCGCCGGCGATTGGCTGGGGGATCTTCGAGCCGTCGAGCGCGCGATCCTTGATCGTGAATACCGGCAGACCATCGGGGATCGCCACGTCGCGGAACAGAGACTCCGCGTTGTGCGGGACGGGATCAACCCGCCGGGCCGTCGTGACCTCATGGCTGACGATGTGACGCTTGGCCTGAATCGCGCCGAGGGAGTCGTATTGGCCGACGTCGATCTTCCACGGGAACCAGACTCCCGGGGCGATCTGGCGCAGCTCGGTCACGTGCATCTTGTGCCCGGTGGACTCCTCCTTGACGCAGTGATAGTTGTACGACGGGGCCAGCCAGAGGCTGTGATGGCGGAATTCCTTCGCTTCGTCGGTGATGTGCCCCACACCGACCCGGACGCAACGAACGCCCTCGACGTCCTCCTCACCCACGAACCGCGGTACGACGCGGATCGCGCCGTCCGCGAGCAGCGGCACCGCCTCGCCCGCGGGAATCCCGAGATACGCGCGGATCGCGTCGGTCCCCTCGAGGTAGACCGAAAGCGGCAGGCTCACGTCGAGGTGCGCCAGCGGAAGCGAGTGCGGCGGGCAGAGCCTCGGATGCACGAACCGGCCGAGGTGGATGTTGGCGCAATTGCCCGATACAACCGTGCGCGTCCGCTCGCCGTCGTACGCCGAGACCTCCTCGATGTGCGACTTGATCGCGAAGGTCCGCGTGAAGGACTCCTCCCGGATGTAGCTCCGGATGCCCTGGAAGACGACGCGGCGGGTGGCGAGGCCGGCGAGTTCGGTGGGATCGACCGGGTCCTTCTCGCGGTCGTCCTGGACGATCGTCCGCACGTCGTATTCGATGTCGCGGACCTTCGCCTCCTCGGCGCGAACGGCCGCGATGACTGCCGCCATCCGCTCGTCGCGCGGTGGGTTGCGAGGGTCGTCGGAGGAAGCTTTTGCCCACGGGGTGATTGGGCCCAGCAGCGCCGCCAGGCCCAGGCACCACGATACCGACAACGCCGGCCGGTCCGTCCGTCGCATGATCGTCGCCTCCGAGGAGTAAGCTCGGCTCAGGACGAGCACTCGTCGTGGCGTTCGATCGTACCGGAATCAGGCTTGCGGGTTGAAGAGGATTGGGTCGAGCGCCGGGATTTCGGCGCAGGAGCAATCACTCGATGACGACGCGCCCCGGCTGGCCCTCGGCCTCGGGTTCCTCGACGGTGATGGTCCGCTCGAGGAAGGCGCCGATGGTCTCGACGTTGGTGCGAAGATGCTCGGTCACCTCGCTGACGGTGAACGCGCTGCGACCGGTCGCGAAGGCGAGCGGGAGCAGGATTTGGTCGGCCGAGTGCGGATCAACCGCGGCGCCCTCGACGGCCTCAAACGCGAGCAACTGGTCGACTGCCTCGTCGGCGACAGCCTCGGAGGGCTTGCCCCGCTCGCCGAGGCCGACGAACGCCGCGGGAATCGTGGCGTCGTGCTCGGCAACCAGCGTGAGCGCAGCCCCCTGCCCCGGACTGGGCCAGCGGACCAGCTCGATCTCGATGGCGACCTCGGTGTCCAGACCTGATTCGGCGAGGCGCTCGAGGACCCGGTCGCGCATCCTCGCGGCGATGTCGTCGCGGAGGTTGGCGACCCCGGCGATGCCTCGGATCTTGTGAAGGGGCCCGCGCTCGAGCTGGACCCACGGCCGAGGGTTGGCGGGTTCGATCCACGCCTCGAGCCGGCCGCCGCCGCGGGGATAGAAGCCGGCCGAAGGCATCGAGAGGGCCACCGGCATGCCGAACGCCCAGAGATAGCCGCGCCAGGTGGCATCGAGGAAGGTGTACGCCGGCGCCTTGGGGTTGAACGTGCCGCCGGCCAGCGTGAGCCGAACGGCGTCGCCGGTGCGCAGGGCCAGCGGCGGGTGGAGTGTCTGGAGAACCAGGCCCGTGGAACCGGCGGTGCCGATGTCGAGCGACAGGTCGCGGGGCTGGTACTCGGCCGGCGAGAAGGCGACCTCGCGCGAGCCGACCTCGGCGCCAACGACCCGGGCATTGCCCAGCTCAGCGGCGGCGTCGATGGCGGTCCTGTGCTGGGGGCGCAGGCCGGGCTTGTCGCGGTTGGCCCGGACCTTCGTCATGCGGAACGGCCGGCCGGTCAGGAGCGAGAGCGACAGCGCGGTGCGGAGGATCTGGCCGCCGCCCTCGCCGCGCGACCCGTCGAGCCGGACGGTCTCATTCCCGCCCGACGGCCTGTCCGAGTCCGAGCCCATCACGCGAAACTCCGTCCGATGCGATTGCCAGGGCCGGGCGGCCCCGTGCACGCCTGCGACGACACTCGCCCCGTGGGCCGCGTGCGCCCGCCATCGCCGCGACCCGACGGCGGTTTCCCCGCCAACCACTCGCGGCCCTTTCCAATCTAGCCGGTCTCGTCTCAGATCACCATCCATGGACATCGTTCCTTCCATCCTGGTTCGCGTCACGGCGCGGTCGCCCGATTCCTTCCGAGATTGCCTGGCTGGCACTCGGCTCGGCTCGGCTCGCTACGTGGCCTCGATCATCCTGGCTGACAACTGGCTACTGACCACTGACTATTGATCCCGCGGCTGCGGCGGGGGCGACTGCGCATCGGGCGCCGGAGCCGCGGTCTGGGGCGCATCGGCGGCCGGCGCCGGGGTCGATGGCTGCGATTGGGTCGTGCGTGGGGATGACGCGCCCTTCGCCGGATTGAAAACCGGCGCATTGACCGTTCCCGGCGTCGTGTCGGTTCGGGGCGAAAGGGGCGTCGGCGCGGGCGTTTCGGGGATCGAGGGGGGCGTCATGTCGGGCTGGTCGGGGCTAGGCAACGGCTCGGGCACGCCCTTCATCCGGCGGAACAGCCGAGGACGATCGTCCTGCTTCTCGTCCGGCCTGGTCATGTCGGCCACGACGCCCCGCATGTTGCGCGTGGCCCAGATCAGGACCACCCGCTGATGCCGCTCGTCGTTCTCGGTGGCCGGCTGGCTGAACAGGAACGAGCCCAGACCGCGCAGATTATCCGGCCGGCAACCGATGACAGCGATGTGGTTCTCCTCAAGCAAGAGGTCAACCGTCAGGTCGCGGATCTCCTCCTCCTGCTGTGCATCCCGAATCGCCAGCTGCTGGGGCGCGATGCCCGTCGCGTTGGGCCGGGTCGGGAACGTGCGCTGGATCGGCCCGTGATGCAGCTCCGGGATCACGCGAAGCGAGACAGCATGAGCGCCGTGGTGCCGGGGGATCAACCGAAGGTAACCGCTGACATCACGGTAATCCCGGCCCGAGACCCGGTTGCCGCGGTTGATCAGCAGGCTGACCTGCTCGATCGTGGGGCTGACGTTGACAAGCGTCTTGGGGTCGCCGCTCTCGACCATCAGTTCGGTGGGGATGACGCGGGGCCCGTTGTGTCCGTCGGACTTGAGGATCGTCTCAATCTCGCGCGGCAGGTCGCCAATGATCCGGCCAATCCGCAACCCGTTGGCCTGGAGTGCCTTCTGCTCGGCCCGCGCGATCACCTGCTCGTCGACCACCTGCCAGAGCGCCTCGTTGATCGCCGGGTCGCGGAACGGACGATCGAGGATGACAACGCGGAGCACGCACCGCTTCGGCTCGATGATCTTTCCGCCCGGGCCGCCGATCCTGTTGAAGACCTGCCTCGGCAGGTTCTCGGGATTGCCCAGGGTGCAGCCGGCGACCACAAGCAGTCCGGCAATCATCGCACTGGCCAGGATCGGGGCCCACACCGGCATCCGGCTCGTCGGGCACATGGGGCGGAATCCTTTCCGCAGGGACCCTGTGTGTTCCCGGCGCGGGAGGCGGCCGGGATCGCCGGACCAGACCGCGCTGGACCCGGCGAGACTCGTGCGAAGTCTAGGCAACGTCGAGGCAGGCGTCAACATCAATCGGCCGGGCTTCCGCGCTTCGGGTGTAAGACACACTTCGCAGGCCCTGCCGGGCTTGTTATGATGTCAAGGCAACTTTCCTATTTTCTCTCGCTCCCTAAGTTCATGGAGGGACTCACCA
>JAKAUH010000989.1 GCA_021818605.1 Planctomycetota bacterium | reverse complement strand
AGGACGATCTCGGGCCGCTCAAGCGCGGGCTGCTCGTGTCTCAGCCGCTGGATGGGCCAGTTCGGGAACCAGACGCAAATCACCCGCGGCATGGTCGATCTCCCATACCTGGGCGATGCCTCCGAGCCCGCCCCGGCGATATAGCACGTCGACCCGGATTCGCCTGCTCTCACCCTGGCCTCCTGATAACGGTGTCACGCGCAGGCGAAGGTCGGCCCAGGTCGGTTCCCGACGGGCCAGGTCCGGACGAAACACCAACCCGACGCCGCCCCCGGCCTCCGCCGCCAACTTCCAGCGCCTCAGGACAGTCGCAGCCACCCGCTGCTCGATGTGGGCCAACGTGACCGAGACCCCCGGACACCGCAGGCATTGCTCGATGACCCAGCAGGTCTCCGACAACGTCGAGGGATGCAGCAGCAACGTCCGGCCCGGATCAATTCCCCAGCCTGTGAACGCAGGGATATGGATCTCTCGAAGCGGATCCACGATCGCCCAGGCGCCGCGCCCTTCGAGGCACCGCGCGAGCATCGTCAGCGTCGCCGTCATCGCACCCGCGCCAGGCTGCGCCACCAGCCATTCAACGATCACGCCCGGTCGCAGATCCAGTCCCGGCAGCGGAAGCAAGCCAAGGGAGCACGGACTTTCCTTCTGGCCTTCCTCATGCCTGAACGAAAAAAGCCCAAGACGCTCGCGCAGCTCGTCAACCGTCTCAGGGATCTCGCGGACCAACGGCCTGGGCGGAACCGGCATGGGACGCTCCACGGTACGACTGAACACCACGCAAGGACATACTACCTGCCCGTACAGTATTGTCAATCGTGCACGCCAGGAAGACGACCCAGGTGGCGGGAACCCTCCAGGTTGGGTGCGGTAACATCGTCACAATCGATTCAAAGGCACGGCTCGACGGGAAGGATGCGGAGATCGTCGAGCGGGATCGGCTCCGTCCGGATTCGATCCCGACGTGGAGGTCTCAGTTCGCGAGGGGGAAGCAGGATTGAGAGGCCGAGGTGAAAAGCTAGCGGACGTCCGCGTTCTTCCTCGGCGGAGGAACGCAGGACGCCCGCGGTTGTTGACGATCCATCAGAGGATTCATGCGACGGGCGAGGCGATCGCCGGCACGACCTCGCTGGCCGTCCGGGCACGCTGGCGAGCCGGCACCAGGGCTTCAACCAACCGGCCGATGGCCTCGGTCGGCAGGAACGAGGCACAGCCGACGAGCATAATGAGGCCGAAGGTCCACATCCCCAGGCAGGCCCCGATGCCAACGTGGAGCGCCACGGCAAACGCCAGCACGATTGGCCGCAGCCGCGGACGCCAGACGAGCGCCGCGAAGGAGATCTCCCACAGGACCGAGGTGTGCGTCATCAGCTCGATGATCCGCGGGTGCCAGGCCAGCCAGGTCATGTCCGCCGACTGGTACTCGTAGTTGGCGAACGCCCGCCACATCGCATCGCCGTTCCACCACGCCTCGCCCTGAAGCTTCGAGATCCCGGCGAAGAAGTAGACGACGCACATGTGCACGTTGATCAGCCGGAGCGCCAGATTGGCCGAGGCGAGCGGCCGAGGCCGGCCGGCCGGGGTCCGGCCGCTACGAACCGCCAGCCATCGGTCAAGCGAGAGCACCTTGCCGCTCGGTCCGATCGCCAGGTAGAGAGTCAGCATCGCGTTGATCTGGTCGAGACCGAACGTCGCCGGCGGCACGCGGTAGATGTACGACACCGTCACCAGGAACGCCAGGATCGACGTGACCCGCGTCCAGAGCCCGAGGGTGAACAGGGCCAGGATCGCCATCGATGCCCAGTACGCTGCCCACATTCCGCTCGCCGGCACGAGCCACCAGAACGAGTAATTGTATTGCCCGTCCGTGAGGCTCCGCACCAGGGGCTCGCTCAGCCAGCCCGACTCGCCGAAGAACTCAGGCAGCACGAGCCCCCACACGGCATGAGTGTAGAGGAGCATCAGGCCCGTCAGCACCCGCAGCACGCCCAGCAGGCTGGGATCCGCGGGCGTGAACCAGAAGGCGTCCCACGACGAGCTCACAGCCTGCGCCGAGTCCTTGACGTAGGCGACGAGGTAATCGGCGATCCGCCTCATGGGAACACCCCCAGTTCTTCGTCTTCGTACCCCTCCGGATCGTCCAGCCGGCCGCCGTCGCGTACCCGCTCCATGGTTGAGAGGTTATGCGTCTGCTCGATCAGCCGGACGCGGGCCGCGCCCTGGTCGCGGGCGATGTGCTCGGCGTAGGAAGCATACCACAACTCCGCGACCTCCTCGGGTGCATCGCTCGTGTGCTCGGTGAGCATGAAATATCGGTGATAAAGTAGCCGAGGATGCGTCGATCGGTCGGGGATCCGCCCGCGTACGACGGTCCCGTCCGGACGCTCGGCCTCGTAGGCGAGCAGGGTGCTCTCGGCCGGTTCAGGGGCAAAGAAGTGATATCCGTGGTCGAGGTAAAGCGCTCCCAGATAGGGCTGGATCAGCCGGCAGGCCCCCTGGACCACCTCGGAAGCCGGAGCCACCGAGGCCGGTGCGATGACGATGGCAAACAGGTGCAGCAGCAACCAGAGGCTTACCGCCCGGCGGACCCACCGCCGCTTCGGGCCGGATGCCTCGCCGGTCTCGAGGCGCGCATCGGTTGCGCAGGCGTCGTCGACGCTCACGACAGAATCTCCCCAGCAGGCTGTGTCAAGACGGGGACTGCTCCGTCGTCAAGTTCCCAGTCCCAGTTCTGTCAGAGCCTGAAATGCGAACTGCGAAATCAGTAAGAAGGGATCAGGAGGCCCGGGGCGACGGACGAGGCCGTCGTCCCCGCGCGATGTCCATGGATGGTGATCGAATCGCCGATCCGCCCCGCGTCGGCCCGGCAGAACGGGACAGGCACCGGGACGACCTGGCGCCTGTCTCCACTCCAGCCTTCGGGATCGCAAGGGGCGGACGGCCGGACGTTCCGGGCACGACTCAGTACGAGCCGCCGCTGGAGCCGCCGACGTAGCCGCCGCTGGAGCCGCCGACGTAGCCGCCGCTGGAGCCGCCGTTCGACCCGTGCTTCTTGTGGCCGCTCATGAAGCCGCCGCTGGAGCCGCCGCTCGACCCGTGCTTGCTCTTGTGGCCGCCGCCGCTCGAACCGTGACCCGCGAAGGCCGGAGCCGCCGCCAGCACGAAACTCAGCGCAGCCGCGGTGGCACCCTTGATGAGAGAGCATCGAATCTTCGTCATGGGAATTCCTCGTGTGTTGCAAACCGCTCTGGTAGGAACGTCCACCCGACCGCAGGACAGCCCCGCTGCGAACCATCCCGCCCATCGCCCGTCCCCCAGGACGCACGGCAGACCGAGAGAGTCCTCTGGTACATCCGGCTCAGCACCAAGCTCCGCCGCCCGCGAGTTGCCTCTCAAACCCCCAGAATCCGCCGCCCGCCGTGTCCCAACGCCCCGGTCGGGTCGTCTTCGTCACCGGCCACGGCCGTCTCCGGTCACGTCAGGCTGCTCTTCTCGAGGTTCTCCGTGTCCTGGGAGGGTAGCCGGTTAAATGATACTGGATAATCTGGGCAATGCAAATGGATTGGCGAATCTACGAGCTGGAAAAGATCTGAGTGGGCCAGGCAAGCAGGTGGGGCCCTGGCACGAGGTGAGCGGGGTGAGCGGGGGGAATGGCCGCGAGGGCCGGGTGATTGCGGCGTGTGGGAGTCGCGAGTGCCGGGTTCGATCAGAGTGCCGACGGCCCCTCCGAGGCGTTCCCTCAATCGATCCACCAGCCCAGAACTCGCTCGAGGCAGCCGGTCTCCTCGCGCCTGTCGGGCCAGGCGGACGGTGGTCCGAGTATACTGGCCTGCTGGCGAAACCCGACTGGACTCACGGCGATTGAGTGCCAGGCGGCTCTTCACTCACGACCCGATCCAGTCCGATGGGCATCCGGCGATGAACCACAGAGACGATCGTCCCGACGCCCAGCTTCCGCATCTGGAGACCTTTTCGAGGGCCGCCGAGCTGGGAAGCTTCACCGGCGCGGCCAGGGCGCTGGGCCTGACGCAGGCCGCCGTCAGCCAGCGGATCCAGGCTCTTGAACGGGCGCTCGACGTTCCCCTGTTCCACCGGCAGGGCGGCCGGGTCCTGCCCACCGAGGCGGGCCGGACGCTCTACGACTTTGCTCAGAGGATCCTCGACCTCCACCACGAGGTCCGTCGTAAGGTCGCCGGACGCGAGGCGCCGAGCGGCGGAGAACTGCGCCTGGCCGCCAGCTCCATCCCCGGCGAGCACCTCCTCCCGGCGCTGGTCTCCCGGTTCGGCGGCAAGTACCCGCACGTCCGGGTCAGCGCCTCGGTCAGCGACAGCCTGGCGGTGTTCCGCCAGGTGGAGCGGGGCGAGGTCAGCCTGGGGATGGTGGGACGCAAGACCGACAGCCCGCACCTGGAGTTCCGCCACCTCGCGGGTGACCGCATGCTGCTCGTCGTGCCGCCGGGACATGCCTGGGGTCGGCGGAAGCGCGTGGCGTTCGAGCAGCTCCGCGGACAACCGCTAATCCTGCGTGAGGTCGGCTCCGGCCTGCGGCACTGTCTCGAGAAATCACTGGAACTGGCGGGGCTCTCGACGAACGACCTCCGGGTGATCCTGGAGCTCGGCAGCAACGAGGCCATCAAGGAGGCCGTCCTTCATGGCGTGGGCATGGCCATCCTGTCGGTGTACGCCGTGCGCAAGGAGCTATGTTCCGGCGTGCTCCATGGCCTGGAGGTCCAGGGCATCCGCTGCGACCGGGACCTGTACATCGTCCGGGATCTCCGCCGAGTGCTGCCCCCGCCGGCTCGCCTCTTCCTCACCTTTCTTGAGGCGAATCCCATCCTCGCCTCCACCGCATACACGCCCTGACGAAATGGGGACTGGCTCCGAGTCCTCGAGGTGCCTCTCCCCATCTCGTCAGCGCCTTGTATTACTCCAGCATGAAAGGAGGGCGGGACTCCTTGCCCGACGAGGCTCTGAGAGCCTGTGAAGAAATCGGCTTCGAAGTACAGGCAGAAAATACACAAATATATCAATTCGCAATTTCCATAAAGGTCTGTGTTGCCTCGCTCTCTGCTTCCTGCACTTTTCCTTCGATTCTTTCACATCCACTGAGCGTCGAGCAAGCATTCCCGCGCTACTTGAGGATCTTTCTGCCGGGGCAATAAGCTCGGCTTATGGCCCGACCGCAGGGTATTACCCGGTCCCCGTCATGGTCGCCACGCCGATCCGGCTATCCTGGCAGGGTCGGGGAGGGTCGATCACTCACGCCCGTCGTCGGAAATCGAGGATCGAGGCCGTACCCGATGGGAGCATCATCGAATGAGCAAGAGCGAGTCGGCAGACCGGATCCAGGCGATGATCGAGGAGCGGTTCACCCGGGTCGCCGTATCCCCGACTACCGAGCGGACGTTTCCGGTCGGGCGGGAGAGCGCCATACGGCTCGGCTATGATGCGGACGAGATCGACGGTCTGCCGCCCCAGGCGGCGGAGTCCTTCGCCGGGGTCGGCAACCCGCTGGTGCTCGGCGAGCTGCGGCCGGGCGAGGTCGTGCTGGACCTCGGCAGCGGTGCCGGGCTGGATTGTCTCCTCGCCGCCCGCCGGGTCAGTCCCACGGGACGGGTCATCGGTGTGGACATGACCGGGGCGATGGTCCAGAAGGCCTGGGCAAACGCCCTGGTGTCCGGGATCAGCAACGCCGAGTTCCACCTCGGCGAGGCCGGCCATCTCCCTATCGGCGACGCGACCGTGGACGTGGTGATCTCCAACGGCGTGTTGAACCTCTGCCGGGACAAGTTGGGGGTCCTGGCCGAGGTCTTTCGCGTGCTTCGTCCGGGCGGTCGGCTCCAGATGGCGGATATCCTGCTCAGGGATGACGTCACACCCGAGGAGGTGGCGTACAAGGGCGAGTGGTCCGACTGAATCGCCGGTGCGATCGGGGAGCGGTCGCTCCTCCAGATGCTCATCGAGGCCGGATTCGCCGAGCCCACGTTCCACGGCTGGACAGGTTACTTCACCTCGTCCTACACCCAGGGCGGTCTGATCACGGCCCGAAAGCCGGGCGGACCGTGACACCGCGGGGCCATTGGCCTCGCTTTGCTCGCCGCGCGGTCCATACCACCAAATCGCCGCGTGTGGCTCTCACGGAAAATGAAGCCCGCTGAGAGACTGTAGCAAGGATTCCGGCCTCCTGGCCCATCGCCCCAAGAGGCAGCGACGAATCAGCCCAGGGCAACGCCCAGAGATCCGGTTGGAACCATCTCACCGACCCCTCAATGGGCGTCACATCGGGCTGCCTCATCGTGCCCTTTCAGGGCTTCGGATGGGTTTGGGCTCGGGCGCCCAGGGCGTTGACCTGGGCTGAGAGGCGATCGAGCTGACACCAGGTCGGCAGATCGGA
>JAKAUH010000280.1 GCA_021818605.1 Planctomycetota bacterium | reverse complement strand
AGAGACCCCTGGAATCCTGGGGCCTATCCCGGCAAGGCTCCGAGCCCCCGTCAGGGGGCGATCGGACGTAGCCGGGGGGCGTCAGCAACCCGGGGTCGGACCGGCCCGCGGTCCCACACACCGATTCCTCTCGACGGATCCCCCCGGCCGCGACCCCGCCAGGCCACGCGCGGTCGCGGCCAGCAGGATGACACGATAACGGAGAGAGGAGCGGTCGCATTGCGGTCCAGGGGGCTGACGCCCTCGTTGTTCTACACAAGTTCGGCCGCCGTTCCGGCGGCGGTGGCTTCCTCCTGGCGGGCACCGGGCCCGAAGACCTTCCAGCAGGTGGCGATGTCATGAAGCCGTTGCAGGCCCAGCCACAGCGTTTGCGGACCCGGCTCGTCGTCGCGCTTCCGGTTTAAGTACCCGACCAGCTGCGCCACCAGCCGGATCATCTCCTGCAGCTTAGACGCCCGCTTCGGCGGAGACTCCCGCCGCACCACCACGTATACCGACTGCCACTCCGCCGGCTCGAACACGGCCTCGCAGCTCATCTCCGGGCAACCCCGGCCCAACCGGCAGAGGAACAGCACCCGCCAGGCCACGATCAGGTCGACCGCCAGGCAGGGCAGCAGCCGCTCCAGATCCTCGAACCGCCGATCCTCCACCCGGCAGCCCGACTTCAGCACCCCGAAGAAGACCTCAATCATCGATCGTCAGTTGTAATATTGGGTCACCAGTCGCACTTGTTCGACCGTGTCGATTGGCAGGCTCGTCAGCAAGAGCCACTCCACCGCGACGTCGCCCTCGGGCGGATCCACCTCGGTGACCAGCACGGCGTTGCCCGTGACCTCGGCCAATTGCCCGGCCCGCCGCTCCGGGGCACGGAGGGTGACCGTGACGGCCCGGACCGCGACGACCCCCTGCCGCGACAGCCGCGGCTGGCGCCGGCCCCGTTCCTCGCAGGCCACCTTCGCGGTCCGGCCGCGGACCGTGATCGTCGGCCGTTCGAGCACGGGGGCCGCCAGGACCTCCTCGCGGAGGTAGTCGAGCACGTCCCGATCCTCCAGGTCGTCGACCAAGGCGCGATCCTGGCAGGAGCGGATGATCCAGTCGGCGGTGCGGCGGGCCTCCATCCCCTCGGCGAGCACGTCGTAGATGTCGGACTCGCTGTCGGCCACGAGCACCAACTGCGTCCCGGGACACCGCGCCGCCTCGGCGCGGACGGACTGCATGGCCGTCAGCCATCGATAGCTCTCCTTGGCCTCGATCGGCTCGGCGCGCTGCTGGCCGCGGGTCTTGGTCGCGTTCGGCGGCGCGTTGTCGACGCGGGCCCAGGGGAGGGCGTCAATGGTCCCCAGCGGCGTGCCGTCGGGAGTGAAGGGCGGATCAGATGCGAAAGCGCGCCGCGCCGCGGCGGGCGCCGCCGTCGAGCGGCCCGGTGCCCGTGACCTGCGGCTCGGGTCGCGTCAGATCGACTTCGGTGGTGTCCGGGATCATCAGGACGATCGGTTGGGCGGCGACCTGGGCGCGGGCGGAGATTATCAGCAGGTCGACGTGGACCTTGACCTTCGACCGGCTCCGCAGTCGTCTGACGGGTCGATGGCCGGGCGGTCGGACGAGCTTGACCATTTCATCGACTCCATCCAGGACCCTTCGCTTCGTGAGATTGCCCGGAGCCTCCGCGACGGACAGACGTGCCAGGAGATCGCGGAGCGACTGGGCATTTCGGAGCGAACGGTTCGGAGGAAACGCCAGGACGTGGCAGAATTGTTCGCCCGCCGGTGTCGCGACGGGTGACGGTCTGTTCCGGAAGACCGAGCGGGGGCTCTGCTCACCGGGACCTGCATCTCCCTGGGACAGGCGCCAGGGGACCGAACGGTAGGTCAGGCGCCCGGCCAGGCTCCGAAGCCGGCCGTCAGGCGGAGCGCCTGACCACGAATGCCGAGGGGCCCCTTCGGGTAGAGACGCTGAGCGCATCAGGAAGCAACCGCTCGACGGAAGGGCGTGATGTGTAAACGTTTCAGCGCAAACACGAAGTTGCTCTCCGATTTCATGATATCGGCGCGGCAGGGACCTCTTTTTGTTGAATATTTTGTTTTCCAGATTTTCCTGTCCGGCCGCGGCTCCAGATGTTGTTATTGAGCCTTAGGTAAGTTGCTTTACACGGAGACCGGCGTGGTGGAAGAAGCTCAGCACGAGATCGGGACGGCGACGAAGTCGCGCGAAGCCGCGATCGGCCTGCTCACGAATCTCCTTCTCCGTCTCCGGCGTGGCATTGCTCAACCGGCTCTTGACGTTCCCATGACAACTCTCCTCGGGATTCAACTCGGGGGCATACTTCGGCAGCCATTCGATGTCCAACTCGGGATGCCGAGCCAGGAACTCCTTCACGACCGCCGAGCGATGCGCTTGAAGCCGATCCCAGATCAAGATCATCGGCCGACCGACGCGACGCCGGAGGTGCTCCAGGAGCACCACCATATCCTCGCCGTGAATCGCGTGATCGAAATGCTTCTTGTAGATCCGGCCTGACGCGGTCAGCCCGATCGCCGTCGAGACCTGGCGTCGCTTGCTCACGGTCCACAACACGGGCGTTTGTCCCTTCGGAGCCCATGTCGTGCGGGCCTCGACCTGGTAGGAGAACCCTGTCTCATCGATGAAGACGATCACCGCACCGCGGCGCCGAGCTTTTTTTTGATGCGCGGCCAGTCGCGTTCGAGCCAGGCCCGAATCAATTCCTCGTCGCGCTCCCGGGCCCGGACCGCTGGGACCTGCGGCGACCACTCCAGTTTCCGCAGTTTGACCGAGAGGTAGGCCGGATGGTAGCTCACTCCCCAACGGCGGGCGATCACGTCGCGGATCCTGGGCAGGGTCCAGCGCTCGGTCTCGAAGCCGGATGGGATCGCCCCCTTCTTGAGGATCTTGAGCAGTTCGCGCCACTGCGCGGTTGTCAGCCGCGGTGGACGTCCCGACTTGCGGCGGTTCTTCAGGGCCGCAACTCCCCGGGGGCCGACTTGAAGTTGCTGCGCCCATCGGCTCACCGCCGTCCGGCTGACACCCATTTGGCGAGCGATCTCGGCCTGGGACAGTTGGCCGGCGCGGAGCAACCGGCCAGCTTCGAGCCGACGCTCTTCGATTTGTTCGGGGGTCAATCTTCGAGGTTGCCACATGCATACGATCGTACCACCGCACGACGGTTTGTAAACTGACTTACCCAGGGCTCAATATCAGGTCACTCAGATCTTCGACAACTTCATCAACGTCGTCTCCGATCCCGGGACCCGAACGGTGCCGTCGAACTCGCCCGAGTCGTACCTGCTTGTCGGGCCGAGATCTCCGTTCGCCCATCGCAAGAACGTGACCCTCCGCGGCTTTACATTCCCCGTGATCACGCTCGACACCAATCGCGGCGAGATGCTGGTGCGGCTGCTCGCCGATACCCTGGCGCCCATCGGCAGCCCGACCTCGGTGGAGAACACGTACAACACGCTGGCGAAGAACTTCACGCTCAACACCCTCCGGCAGTTCCAGGCGAACGGGAACCAGCCGGTCACGCCGAAGTCTTATGCGTTGATGACGCCGACAGCCGAGCAATTGCGGCGCGCGCAGCGATGGCAAAACACGCCCACGAACGCGGTGGCGTTCTTCAAGCAGGTGGGACAGTCGCTCCGGCTGAATCCGCTGCCGAACCGCTTGACGGGCATCGGCGGCACGCCCGTGTCCCGGCTACCCGCATACCTGACGCCACAGGCCGGCGCGAGGCGCCTCTACTTCGTCCCCTCGGCCGGGCAGCGGTCGACGCTGGCATTGTTCCGCTCGATCGGGCTGACGGCGAACGGCTTCCGAATTCCCAGGGGCTGGGGGCCCGCCGAGCTGAAAGCCTTGCAGCAGGGGTTTGAGGACGGGAAAAATGCGATCCAGGCGAAGCTGGAGACGCCGCCGACGTCGGCGACCAACTACTGGTCGTACATCAACCACGACTTCGGTACATATCCCAACACTGTGACCGGTTATCAATATCGAGCCGTGGGCGTCATCGCGGGCGGATTCCCGAATCTGCCGATCGACGGGCTGTACGCGCCAACTTTCACGAACGGCAGCTCGCTCGCGCCCCTGGACGGAAACAACACCTACGCGGTCACGTTCACGTTGCCGCAGGCCAGCTATGCCAGCTACCCGGTGACGGGGATCGAACCCCCACTGGCGTTGAACGCCGGCGGATCGCCGATCGGGTTCTGGTCGCTGACCCTGTACCAGCCGGATAGTTCCGAGGCGGCCGCGCCGTTCCTCTCGCAGGCGAGCGTGCTGAACACGGCGTACTCGACGGCTGCCACGCCGGTGCTCTCGATCGACACGAGGGCGAACACGATCACCATCCCCGCCTCGAATCTGGGGGTGCTCTCGGCGAGCACCCCGATCATGTTCGGCGCCGGTGCGACCGCGTATGGCCTCACGCCGGACGCGCCTTATTACATCGCGTCGACGCCGGTCCAGAGCAACGGCAACGCCACGTTCCAGATTTCGACGCAGTGGAAGCAGGACCTTTCCAGCAACGGGGTACCCATCCAGTATTCCGGCGGGCCGAATGGGATCGTGACGCTGAGCACCCCGCTCAGATCGAGCACTCCGCTCGATCTCGGGCTGATCCAGCCGGTCTCTCAGCTCGGTTCCACCCAGATCGAGGACGGGCAGCTCAAGGCCAACGACGGCTCCGTGCCGGGCTTCCCGGCGGGCTCGTACACCATCTGGCTGTCACCGACCTTGCCGAATGGAGTCCCGGCCACGAACTGGATTCCCACGCCCTCGACGGCGTATCTGCAATCGATCTACGGCGACTCGACCACGCTGAGCACCACGATCGAACCGATGATTCGGATGTACGACGCCCAGCCCGGCGACATGCCCCCCTCGATCCTGCCGTTGCCGCCCGGCGGGAACTATCCGGACGGCCTGCCCTCGAGCTACCTGTTCCCGTCCCTGGTCCAGATTTCATGACGACGCGGTTGTTCGCTGCGGCTCGTCGCGTCGCCGACCGGAAGTCGCGATCGGCCCGTGAACGCGTACCTTTTTGTTATTGCCCGAGGCCGTCATCACACCCGGCCGGTGCCTCGCCCACCGGGCCGCGCGGCGTCAGGCAGTCCCACGGCGGCGGTGGAGTGCGGCCAGCAGCGCCACCGAGCCGAAGCCCATCATCACGAGCGATGAGGGCTTGGGAACCGCGCTGGGCGTCACCACGATGCCGTAGGGACGGTTGTTCAGCCCCGAGATGAGCGAGGCGTTGACCGTCGTCCCGTCGGTCCCGTACTCCCCGATCGTGCCAGACTTCTCGTTCACGACGAAAATGTCCGACCCCAGCACCGCGATGCCGGTGGGCGTGCTGAGCCCCGAGATGAGCGAGGCGTTGACCGTGGTCCCATCGGTATTGTACTCTGCGACCGTGCCAGCGCCCGTGCTCGTAACGAAGATGTGCGACCCGGACACCGCGATGTCGAACAGCCCGCTTAGCCCCGAGAGGCGGCCATGGCAGGACATGCAATGTGCCGGGTTGATCAGGAGCGCCCATCGACCCAGATCAGCGGCCCGCGGAGCGGGTCCGCTGCATCGCCTCGTTAGACGATGTGTTGACCGCCGCCTGAGCCTGCAACGTGCGAAGGTATGCGGAGACCGAGCCGTCCCAACCGCACTTCGAGCAGCGCCCCTCAGCGAATTCGTGGCCGCACCGGGGATACCCATAGAGCCAGTGAGCGCATTCGGGGCACAGGTGCGACATCTGGGATGCTGCGGCCAGGTAGTCGCTTCCGCACTCGTCGCAGCACTTGGTTTGGCCGGGTTCGATGTCCACCGCCGGAGCCCCTCGCGGTCTAACACGTTGTCATGCGTCCGGCGCACCCAGGACAGCCTCAACGCGGCTTCGCCAGTGATCCGGGGCCGCCTGGATCTCTTCGAGAAACCGGCGGGCCATCCCCGACGGAACGCGGCGTCCTTGCTCCCACGAGCGAACCGTCTTGACGTCCACCCCCAGGAACTGACCGAAGAGCGGCTGGCTCACCCCCATCATCGCGCGGATTCCCCGGACATCCTCCGGGCCGAAGCTACGGGGCGTCAGGTCGACCTTCACCCGACGCACCGTGTAGCGCCTCTCGATCGGCTCACCAGAGTCGATCGCGTCGCGGAACCGCTCCAGGGCCGCGACGATCTTCACGCCTTTCGGCGAGAGCTTCTGTGCCCGCTTCATCGACGTCTCCTCCCCTCCAATGCCCTGTGGATGTCGCGAACAATCGCCGCCACGGCACGGCGGTCACCCGCAGAGAGGTCCGACCGTTCGCTCTTGCCCCAGGCCGTCACCAGCAGGATGAAGCCAAACTCGCGAAATCGGACATAGCCAACGCGATACGCTCCCCGTTTGCCGCGAGCCTCCCGCGAAG
>JAKAUH010000294.1 GCA_021818605.1 Planctomycetota bacterium | reverse complement strand
GTCCGTGAAGCGGGCCCCGATCGACTCGGATCGGACGGGATCGGCGGAATCGGCCAGGGCAGAGCCAGGTGGTCTTCGACGAGAAGTGTCCAAAAGTCTGACTCAGTGGTCTGTTCGCGGTGGAATGTGTCGCGTAGAATGGCCGGGATGGGCGCGGGGTCGAAGCCGCGACAGCGTGTCCAGCGTGCATGGTGAGCTACGACTCTCGTCGCCACGACCAGGGGAGGTCCGAGTGCCAACGCCCGAAAACCCACCAGCCGCCGCCGCCTGGACCTATCGCATGGAGGTCTCCCCAACGGGGCAGAACACACCAGCGATCGCCAACACCAACGACCCGATCCTCCTCCTGCACCTCCTCGCCAATCTCCAGAATCAGACGCTCGAATCGCAGCGGCAGATTCTCGAGATCCAGCGCCAGCAGCTCGAGATCTCGCGTGAGCTGCTCCAGGTCAGCCGCGAGCAGCGGTCCCGCCAGGGTGCCGAGCTCGAGCGGTGGCAGACCGGCCACGAGTATGTCCTCGAGGCCTGCCGCGATACGCTCGGCCGGCTCGAGCAGGTCCACGCCTCCCTCATGGGCGAGCTGGCGAACTACGTCGAGGAAAACCACGAGAATCTGCTGGAGGGCGACTTCTCCCTCAGCGACTTCGTGGACCGATACGGCCCCAAGCTGGCCCACATCAACACCATGCTGGCCGTCCTCCGGCCGCTTGCCGCCGCCAAGAACAACAAGCCCGAAGGGCAATGACGTCGCCCCGGTGGGATGCCCCAAAAGTGAATCGCCGCGAAGGCTGGTCCGTGGCTCGGACCGGCCCCGCGGCCGATGTGTCGCCTCGCACAGCCCGGCCGGATTCCGACCGGGTTGTTGAGCGAGCGCGGAATCCATCAATAGCGGCGGCTATCGTAACCGCCCGAGCGACCGCCGCGGCCACCGCCGCCACCACCACCACCCCAGCCGCCGCCACCACCACCACCCCAGCCGCCGCCACCACCGCCGCCGAACCCGCGCGGCTCGCGCGGACGGGCCTCGTTGACGGTCAGGCGCCGACCATCGTGTTCCCGGTCGTGCATCGCATCGATGGCCGCTCTCGCCTCGGAATCCGACTCCATCTCGACGAAGCCGAATCCCTTGCTCCTGCCGGTCTCGCGATCGGAGATGACCTCCGCGCTCTGCACGCTTCCGTACTGCGAAAACATCTGCTCCAGGTCGGAACTGCTCACCCGGTAGGAGAGGTTTCCGACATACAGTTTCTTACCCACTTCTTTCAATCTCCTCAGACCAGGGATCCCGACCCGGCGATCACCGCGCGGGTCTCTACCGAAAGGCCGCCCTGGCGGCCCCAGTGGGAAGGCGAGAGAGCGAGCGAACAGAATCCGACGGGATCTAGGACAGGCACTCGTTCGTTTCCAACCAACCCTTCTTATAATCGATTCCCTCGAATTCCTGATAGAGGAAATCTTTGGAAATCGTCTTACGACCGGGCGGACGACGATCGGGTCCGGTGATTCCGTGAATCTGGCGAGCGAGCGGCGGGTGGCGATCACCCTCGGCAGACCTGGGGGGTGCCTTCGATGAGCCTGGACCTTGTCGTGCGCCCCCGTTGCGGTCGCGGGCGGAGTTGAGAGTTGAGCACCGGCTCCTGCGATGCGCGTTCGGCGACCCCGCGTCTGACTGCTCAGACGGTCTCGGCCTGGGCCTTCCGGCCGGGCCAGGGGCGAGGGAACTTCTTCTTCACCTCTTCCCACAGAGCGTCGCGAACCCGGGCACCGCTCTCCTTGACGATCCCGGACAGCATCCGTGCCGACTCGGCGGTCGCCGAACGGCGCACTCGGCCCCGCGGCTGGGCGACCAGTGAGCCGCAGTACGCCCGGGTGATCATCCCGATCCGCAGGGTCAAAAAGGCGTTGGCGCTGCCGCTCAGAAGTGAGTTCACCGCGATCGTGGTGAAGACCTGAAGTCCCGGAATCGCGCCCCCCATCGTCCCGATCGAGGCCGTCACGACCGGCTGGATCATCTGGTGCAACTCGATGTCGTCCAGCTCGCCCGCGACGAACGCCGTGGCGGCGACGTTCGCATACAGGTGGGCCATCTGCCGGAGTGACGGCCGCTGATAATAGAGGTGCGCGATCCGCCAGATCATCCGCGACTGGGCCATCAGCACCAGCAGCGCGTCGAGCCGGCCACTCTGCGAAACGGCGGTCGTGAGGAAGACGGTCGTCGCCATCTGCCGGGTGATGGTGTTGGACTCGGCCTCGAGGCCGCGGAGCGCCTGCTCGATCTCCCACCGATCGGTGAGCGGGCCCGTGGCGCCGACCCGGGGATTGCTGGCCAGGCGGCGGCCCAACTCGGCCAGATGGGCATCGAACTCGGGTCCCGAGTCACCCGCCGGCGGCACAAGTGCCTTCGGCATCCGGAGTACCATCACGACCGGTGCTCCGACCAGCCCAGCGTAGGCGAGCAACAGGCCCCAGAGCGTCGCCTGCCCCAGCGCGGGATGAACTTCCCGGGCGAGCAGGATGACCTGCGCCGTCTGGTTCACCACCACGACGCCGAAGCTCAGCAGGACCAGCCCGCTCCCGAGGAATAGCAGCGTCTTCACCGTCTGTTTCATCGCCGTGAGTCCCGAGCCGCTCGAAGGAGAGGACACGTCCGCCACCGCCGGTTGGGTTGCCGGTTCCCCCGGTATCTGCCTGTTCGTCCTTCGGCCGGACCGCCTGATTATTACCGGGGATGGCTCGCCCGGCCGCGTTGCCGCGCGAGGAATCCGGATTCTACCCGAAAGCCAAAGCGAATGCGCCGGGGAACCGTCGTGGAACCCAGACACCCGTCGGTATCGGCCGTTCAGGTGGTGTAGTCGGCGTTGAGCCGGACGTACTCGGCGGTCAGGTCGCAGGTCCAGAACCGGGCCGACGCATCGCCCGACCCGAGCGTGAGGCGAAGATCCACCGGCCGTCGCGATCGGATCGAGGCCGAGAGCGTCTGCTCGTCGAAGGCGGCCGGCGAGCCCTCGCGGTAGACCGGCACCTCGTTGATCCAGAGCGAAAGCTCCTCCTCGCGGAAATCGACCCCGGCATAACCCGCCGCCGAGACGATCCGGCCCCAGTTCGGGTCGGCGCCGTGGATGGCCGTCTTGACCAGCGCGCTCTCGGCGACACAACGGGCGATCGCCCGGGCGTCGGCCGTGGTCCGGCACGCCTCGACGTCGATTGTGATGAAATGAGTGGATCCTTCGCCGTCGTCGGCGATCGCTCGGGCCAGAGTCTCGCAGGCTGAGCCGACCATACTGGCAAACTCCGCCAGGTCGGAGCCCGAGAGCGGCGCCGCGGGCCCGGCCGCGCTGGAGAGCAGCAGCACGGTGTCATTGGTGCTCGCATGCCCTTCGACCGACAGGCAGTTGAACGACGAATCCACGGCATCCGCCAGGATCGCCCGCAGGTCGTGAGATCGGACGGGGGCGTCGGTCAACAGGAAAGCCAGCATCGTCGCCATCCGGGGGCCGATCATCGCGGCGCCCTTGGCGATGCCGAGCAGCGTCGCGTCCTGCCCCGCGATCGCCCGGCGTTCCGAGAGAATCTTGGGCCGGGTATCAGTCGTCATGACGGAGCGGGCCGCCGCCTGAAACGCCTCCGGCTGATCCGATAGCGACGCGACGGCCGCCGCCAGGCCGGCCTTGACCTTCGGCATCGGGAGCTGATGTCCGATCACTCCCGTCGAGGCGACGAGCACCTGCTCGGGCCGGCAGCCGAGCAGCTCGGCGGCGTGAACGGCTGTCTGGCGCGCGTTGGCCAGCCCCGGCTCGCCGGTCGCCGCGTTGGCGTTCCCCGAGTTGACCACGACGGCCAGGATGTCCTCGGCCGGAAGCAGTCCCCGGCACCATTTCACCGGCGCGGCGCAGACTCGATTGGTGGTGAATGTCCCCGCCGCCGCGCAAGGCGCACTGGCGGCCAGCACCGCCAGGTCATCGCCGCCCGAAGGTTTGATCCCGGCCTTCACACCCGACGCCCGGAACCGGTGCGGAATCAGCAACTCCGCCGCTGGATCGTTCATGGCTTACCGCTCCTCCCGGTCAATTCCACCTCGCGCCGCCCAACCTTCGCCGCCCGTCCAGGATCATTTCGCCGTGTAGCCGCCGTCGATGAACAGCGTGGCCCCGGTCATGAAGCTCGAGGCCTCCGACGCCAGAAATACCGCGGCCGGCCCCAGCTCGGCCGGGTCGCCCCACCGCGCCAACGGGACGTTCCCCTGCATCTGGGCCTTCGCGGCCGGATCCTTCAGCAGCGGCAGGTTGATCTCGGTGGCGAAAGGCCCGGGGCAAAGCGCGTTCACGTTGATCCCGTCGCTCGCCCATTCGAGGGCCAGAGTCTTCGTCAGAAGCGTCAGCCCGCCCTTGCTCGAGGCATAGGGCGTCCGCCCCGGCATCGAGATCTCGCCCAGCATGCTCGAGATGTTGATCACCCGGCCCCACTTCCTTGCCTTCATCACCGTCGCCGCCGCGCGGCAGCAAAGCCAGGGGCCCTTGAGGTTCGTGTCGATCACCGCGTCCCAGTCGGACTCGGCAAGTTGCTCGATCGGCCCGCGGATGTTGATGCCGGCATTGTTCACCAGGATGTCGAGACCGCCCAGTCCGTCCACGACCCGGGCTACCATGGCGTCGACCTGCGCCGCGACCGCGACATCCACCGCGACACCAAGCGTCTTCCGGCCGGTGGATGATCCAATCTCCCGGGCCACCCGCGCCGCCGCCTCGCCGTCGCGCGCCGAAATGGCGACGTCCGCCCCCGCTTCAGCCAGCGCGTCGGCGATCGCGCGGCCGAGCCCCTTCGTCCCACCCGTCACCAACGCCGTCCGGCCCTCGAGCCGGAACCGGTCCATCACCCCGCTCATGCCGCTTCTCCCGTGGCTCTCGGGTCGACTCCGATGCAAACACCTCAGCTTATCCCCAGCGGACGCACTTGCGAAAGACCGACCGCCGGCAAAGCCCGAAGGACGCGCCCGGAGATACCTCCCGCGCAAACCTTGAAGGAGACACCCAGCGTGCCGGTCCGGTTCCCCTACGCGAATACCGCGACAATGCGGGCTGTCTGCGTGAGTTACATAACATCTAGGCAAACCGTATGTTCTGGGAAGATCGGACCACTGGGAAATTTAGAGAATCTTCCTGAAGGGTGAACCGGACTCGGGACGAAGTTTAGGAGTGAGTTGGCGGTCCCGGACCGGAGGCGGAGCCTCATGAGGTCCGGAGACTGATGAGCGCCGAAGTAGGTCGGGGATGTTTTGTGGAGCGTCCGATGTTGAGAAAACTGCTGTCGATTGCGCTGCTAACCCTGGGAATGGGGTGGGGCGCGATCGAACACCCGGCGCAGGGAGCGAGCTACGCGGGTGGTGCATCGAAAAGAAATTGCCCCGTGCCCCAGGATTGTTGTGGGCACACCGAATATCAACTCCAGCGTCAGACGGTGCTCCAGAACGTGCAGGAGACCGTCTACGAAACGCAATATGTACCGTGTGTGCGGACCGTGTGCGAGACGGTCATGCAGCCGCGGACGATCAACACGGTCCGGAACGTCGTCGAGGAATCCTTCCGCGACGAGTCATACACGGTCCAGCGGCCGGTCTACCGGACCATCCAGCGCGAGGTGCAGTACACCGTCCAGAAGCCGGTCATCCGGACCGTCTGGAAGGATGTGGCCTACACGGTCTGCCGCCCCGTGCGCGAGACCCACCTGGAGAACCGGACGTACACGGTCTGTCGTCCCGTGCGCGAGACGACGGTCAAGACGTGCACGTATAACATCTGCCGCCCGGTCCGCGAGGTCAGCTACAAGGACGTCTGCTACACGGTCTGCCGCCCCGTGCAGGAGACCGTGATGAAGACGGTCAGCTACACGGTCTGCCGCCCCGTTCAGCAGACCTGCTACAAGACCTGCGCGTACACGGTCTGCCGGCCGGTGCAGTGCACCAGGATGCGCTGCGTCCCCTACACGGTCCAGGTCCCCGTGCAGCAGACGGTGATGCAGTGCCAGCCGGCGACCGAGATGGTGCCGGTGCGGCAGTGTGCCTACAAGCAGGTGCCGTACACCGTCTGCCGTCAGGTGAGAGAGACGGTGTTGAAGGAATGCCGGTACACGGTCCAGGTCCCCGTGCAGCGGACCGAAATGCGTACCTGCACCTACAACGTCTGCCGCCCCGTGCGCGAGACCGTGATGAAGGAGTGCCGCTACACCGTCTGCAGGCCGGTCCAGACGACCAGCTTCAAGACCGTGAGCCGCACCTGCTATCGCACGGTCAATGAAACCGCGTATCGCGAGGAGTGCGAGAAGGTCTGCGTCCCTCGCACCGTGATGCAGCAGGTCTGCCGCACCGTCAACGAGGTGCAGGTCCAGCGCTACTACGTGCCCGGCAAGACGGCGTGCGTCAACGGCTGC
>JAKAUH010001038.1 GCA_021818605.1 Planctomycetota bacterium | reverse complement strand
GCGGCCCCGATTGAGCAGTTCGGGGGCTCCAGCCCGGCTTATGAGGTCGCATGCCATGCACAGAATCAACTCCACACACGAATCTTCCAGTCATGACCACGAGTCCAGCACGTTCCAGGGACCGCCCCGTTCGGTGTTCACCATCGGGATCGGCGGACCGGTCGGATCGGGGAAGACGGCTCTCACGCTCGTGCTGGCTCGAGCGCTGTGGCCCGAGGTGAATCTCGCGGTCGTCACGAACGACATCTTCACCAAGGAGGACGCCGAATTTCTGATCCGGCACGACGCCCTACCGGACGGTCGGGTGGTTGGGGTTGAGACGGGAGGATGTCCCCACTCGGCGATCCGCGAGGACGCCAGCATCAACCTGGCCGCGATCCGCGACCTCGAACAGAAATTCTCGGGACTGGAGGCCGTCGTCATCGAGTCGGGGGGAGACAATCTGGCTGCGACTTTCTCGCCCGAACTGGCCGATGTGACCATTTACGTCATCGATGTGGCCGAGGGGGACAAGATTCCCCGCAAGGGCGGGCCCGGCGTGACCCGAAGCGACCTCCTGATCATTAACAAGATCGATCTGGCCCCGCACGTTGGCGCCGATCTCGACGTGATGGATCGCGATTCGCGGCGCATGCGTGGCGAGAGGCCGTTCCTGTTTACCAGCATTCGTCATAACGAGGGGGTCGACCGAGTCATCGAATGGGTACGACAGAAGCTACAATCCCACGCCGGGAGTTCGTGAACGGCAACGGCCGGCTCGCGATCGATCGCTCCGATTTCCCGGTGCCACCGGAGCTTCTCGGGCGAGACCTGAACCTGGCCCCATCGGAGCACGTCGGCGGCATCCGAGCCGAGCTCATTTATCGTGATGATGCGGTGCGGCTGGGTCAGTGCTATTACCAGAACCCGCTTCGGATCATGGTGCCGATGGAGGAGTGCCCCGGAGGACCGGTCCTCCTGCTTCTCATGAACTCAACCGCCGGACTGCTCGACGGAGATGCCCAGCTGGTCTCGCTGGATGTCGGCCCGGGCGCCCGCGCGTTTGTGACCAACCAGTCGGCTGGTCGGGTCCATCCCTGTCCGCTTTGGCATGCCTCGGCGCGATATCATCTGAAGATCGCGTCCGGTGCCGTGGTCTGCATGCTGCCCGGTCCGACGATCCCGTTCGCTGGCTCGCGCTTCGTGCAGATGACCGAGATCCATCTCGAGGAGGGAGCGGCCGTCGTTTGGGGCGATCTGATCCTTCCCGGCCGAACCTACTACCATCGAGCCCCGGAACGCTTCGCTTTCGATCGACTGATCCAGGGATTGAGTGTATGGCGGGAGGGTCGTCTGATCCATCACGAGCGATTTGCCTGGCACGGACCCTGGAATGACCAGGAGCGAGCCTGGCACCTGGATGATTATGAAGCGGCGGCGACCCTGTTCCTCACGGGCCCGCTCGATCCCGACATCATTGGCGACATCCCCGGCGGGGTGGTCGCCACCATGAGAACGGCCGCGGGCGACACCTGCATCCGGATTCTCGGCCGAGATCCCGAGCCGCTGATCCTCGCCACCGCGAGGATTGCCCTCACGGCCGCGGCCCGATTTCACGGCGAGACCCGACCCTGGTTCCTCGGCTCAAATCGACTCGCGCCGACACACTGGTTCACCGCGCCTTCGGACACGGAGGCGCACTTCCCCTCCGACGACGAGGCTTCCTGAAACCCAGTAGGAGATCGCGATGAATCGTCGACACGCCCTGAAGCTGTCCATCGTGTTGCCCACCGCGCCGGCCCTGGCCGCGACCGTTCTGAAGGCCGCCGACGTGCCGCAGCGCTCGACGCCCCCAGTCCGCGAGGCTGTGCTCAACTACGCCGCCGCCCAGGCGGCCCTGTTCTCGGCCCTGGCCTATGCCGGGGCACTCGAGCGTCTCTCGAGGCTGGCCCACTCGGAGGACATGGACATCGCCCGGTCCTTCGTGCATACGATCAACCGTGAGATCCAGGGGGCCAACGACGGCTCCGTCAAGATCGGCCAGGCCGAGCATGCCATGGAGAAGCTCGCTTATATGAAGGAGCTGCGAAACGAACTGTTCGAGGCCACCAAGGCCATCCACGCGGCGCAAAACGCCGTCGACGGCGTCGGCTCGCTCAGTCCCCCGGCCAAGAACATCGTGGGGCATTTGCTGAATGCCATGATCGCCATGTATCGCCTCGGTGGCTCCGTCGGTGCTCAGTTGATTCGGCCCCCCGGACTGGATGCCTACACCGACTTCTCCAGGGGCTCCTGACCATCCCATCTCGCGTCCATGCTAGCAGTGGACGATGGGACGTTACAAGGAGAGGATTCCGCGGGGATGGGCCATCGGCAATCGGCGAGGTCGGATCTCCCGCGATTGGGGCTCCGCCTGGCCGATTCGCGGAAAGCTTTGGAACCCTTCATGTTGCACCGGAGTGTCCATCCCCTTCGGTTCATTTCGCGCTTCTTACGAGAGACACAGATTTTCGTTCACCGGTCATCCTCAATTCGACAGGTATCCTTACCTCCTCCAATTGCACCCATTCCTCCAACCTGAGAGACTGTGAAGCCGGAAGATTTTCGTTCATTCCTACAGTCGATACAGACGATCTGTTCTTCGGGGTTTTGATCACGACGATCCCTACCTTCGGAGGGCATTGTCCATGAATTCATCGTCTCGATTGCAGGAGGTCGGCCATCCTGCCGTGCTGGCCTGCGTGGTGGTGTTCGTCCTCTTTCTGGGCCTTTCGCCTGGTAGTCGTGCCCAGCAGGTCACTCCCGTTCCGCCGCCACCATCGGCGCCGGCTGCGTCGATCAGCAATGAGGAGTTGCTCAAGGAGATTCGTGCGCTGCGCGCGGAGGTCGCGGAGGCCCGCAAGCTCAAGGAGCAGATGGGCCAGCTCCGGTCCGAGTTGACGGGCCTTCGGCGAGCCAGTCTCCCCGCTCAGTCGTCGACAGCGAGCCCCTCCCAAAGTCCTTCCATGCCCGCACTACCAGCGATCCAACCCGGCCAGTCGGGCGGAGGACCCAACCGATCGTGGCCCACCATCGACGAAATGCCGTCTCCGAGCAACGGTGGGATGATGGGCGGCCAACCCGGCCAGTCGGGTGGCGAGCTCAACCGAATGCGGTCTGGGGCCACCATGAGCGGTTCGCCGTCTCAAGGCAACGGCGCGGTCCCGAACAGCGTCTATGAGGGTGGTGCACCGACCAACGAGCTGAGCCGGTCCCGTTCGGGAGCTACCCTCCCGAATGAGCCCAGTCCGACCTCAGACGTTTTTCCGCTCACGGGGAGCTATCGATACAACTTCGGCACCGGTGCCCTCGGCGGCGGCGGCTATTTCCACATCGGCGATCCCGACGATGAATTCACGCTCAACCTGACCAACCAGATCACCATCGACGGAACCTTTTTCGACCGCCAGAACATGCCGACCATCGAGCAGGGCTTCAACGTTCCCTTCGCCCGAACCTTTCTGTACGGCAATATCACGAAGAACTGGCTTTATCAGATTGGCACACAAGGCTTCCTCGGCCAATTCAACTTGTTAGACATGTGGATGGCGTATAGATTCAGTGACAAGCTCACCATACGCTTCGGCAAGGGGCTAACACCGCCCCTGTACGAGTACTACGGCTTCAGCCCCGCGATGGAGCCGGTCGTCACCAACTCGCCGCTCTTCCAGATGGCTGGCAAACGACAACTGGGCATCATGTTCATGGGAAATCTGTTCCAGAATCGGTTGCAATACTGGTCGGGCGTCACCAATAGCGGTACCAGCTTCTGGTACGCCCTGAATCGAAACATGGAATATAATGGTGCGTTCACGCTCACCCCGTTCAAGCCGTCGAAGAATCCCCTGCTCGAGGGCATGGGCGTCGGCATCGGCGTTTCGGCCGGTGACGAGCATTACTCCCTGCAGCAGAACAATATTAGCTTCCTCAACGGGGCCGGCGAGCCAACCACAAACGGCGCCTGGGTTACGTCGTCCGGGGTTCCGTTCGCGGTCTACAATCCCAATGTTGTGGCCAACGGCATGCGGACCCGATGGGCCCCCCACTTCTTCTGGTTCGGCAGGTTCAGCATCCTGGCCGAGATGATGGACTACAGCCGGGTGCTCAGCGATGGAACGAAAACCGCCCAGTCGACCCAGATTGGTTACTATGTGAACCTGTCCTACTGGCTCACGGGTGAACGAGATTATGCCGGCAACGGCTTCCAGGGCTACTCCACCATCGTTCCCAACTACCCGTTCGATCCAAAGCATCACAAGTATGGCATCGGGGCGTGGCAGGTGGCGGCCCAGTTTTCCGAGCTGAACGTGGGCCGGGGCGACTTTCAGAACGGATTCATCAATCCGACACAATATACAAACCGACTGGACCAGCTTATGGTTGGAATAAACTGCTGGCCCAACAAGTACACGCGTCTTAGTTTCGACTGGGTCTGGACTGGGTTCAATAACGCGATCCCGGTGAATGGCCCTGATCCGATCTCCACCTTCCAGACGTTCTGGACACGATTCGCGATGTTTTTCTGATGCAGGCGCCCTGGTGCAAGCCGAGGGAGATGACTGTCTGTCGATCCGTGCTATCCCGGCCAGGCTCATCGGGGCCGTCTTGCTCGGCCTTTGCTTGGTCGGGGCCATGCAGCCTGCAGCCGCCCAGTCGACGGGTTCGGAGTCTGGTCCCTCGACCGGGTGGACGGAGGATCGTCCTGACGCGTCGGCCCGCACTCATTCCCGACCCGCACAATCCACCGGTCGGTTGGGACCTGGACGACCGACGACCGACGAGCCGGCCGCCGCTCGTCGCCGACCCAGGCCAGAGGCAGCAGCTCCAGCGCCGGAGTCCGGCTCACGCGGACTCAGGCGGGCGCGGGCCGGAGGTTCAGAAGCCGAGTCGCCCGGTCCCCAGCAGTCCCGTGCTGCCGGTTCGGCGGGCGACTCACCGCCAAGCGAGGAGGTTCAGCGCTCTCAATTTCCGACGCCCTCGCTCAGCTCCGCGGCCCGGGAATCCCGGGAATCACTCCCGCGCCACCCGGAGTCCCGCATCCTCGCCGATCTCCTGAACGTCCCTGAGGAGAGCAACTTCCGCATCTTCGGCTGGATTGAGAACAGCTTCACCGGCAACCCTTCAGTGCGCCCCGGTGGACGCAATTTCGGCGTGAATCCGAATGATCTGGCCAACGAATGGATGGGCAACCAGTATTACCTGGTCCTCAACCAGCAACTGCGTCAGGATGGGACGGTCAATTTCGGATTCCGCATCGATGCTCTCTTCGGGAACGACTGGCAATTCAACCACATGCAAGGCCTGTTCGATCGCGCCTTCCAGTTGAACTCGTTCCTCGGCTTCGACCCTGCCCAGTTCTATCTCTCAGTCCACCTCCCCATCCTCACCCCGCGTGGTCTCGACATCATCGGCGGCCGATGGTACACGCTCGCTGGCTTTGAAGGTGTGCCCGCCATTTCACGTCCGCTGCTGTCAGTTGATTACATGTTCAATTATGGTCAGCCCTTCACTCACTTCGGCATGCTCACCAAGCTTCACCTTACCGAACACCTCAACCTCTACAACGGTACAATCAACGGCTGGGACCGTTGGATCGATGAAAACTACCGATGGGGTTACATCGGCAGTCTGGCTTATACATCGGAAGGCGCACGCAACCATTTTGCGCTTACGGGAATCTGGGGACCGAACCAGTTTCCCCGGTTCTTGCCGGCCAATCAACCGCTCTATCCCACGGGCTACATCAACATCCCCAGCCTCGCGGGCCTGCCCAATCCAGGCTACGCTCGGGACGATCGCACCCTCCTGACATGGGTTTTCTCGCACGAGTGGTCGAAAAAGCTGGTTCAAACGATCGAGACCGATCAGGGCTGGGAGCGATCCATCCCGGGACTGGCCTCGCATGGGCGAAACTATGCACCGATGTCGGATGCCTGGTACAGCTTCGGTAACTGGTTCCTCTACAAGTTCGACGATCAGTTCACGGGCGTTTGGCGGTCGGAGTGGTTTCGCGACGTTCACGGCGCACGCACCGGATATCCCGGGAACTTCTATGAGATGACGCTTGGACTGAACGTCACTCCCAGGCCCTGGCTCCTCATTCGCCCCGAGGTCCGGTTCGACTGGTCGCAGTTCAGCCATCCTTACGACAACGGCACGTCTTATCATCAGTTGACTATTGGGGCCGACATGATATTCCGGTTCTAGGCGAAGGAGGGTTTGTGCCGGCGAACAGGCGAACCAATTCTTTTGACTTTCACTCCAAATGAGGTAAGGTGGAGGTGTTAGTGTCTCCGCTCGCAACCCTTGCAATGAATTCGGACTTGGGATTCACAGCCACGAAATTACACAGTATGCTTTTTGGATTCGTCCGAAGCGAGAAAACAGGCGTTTCTTATGCCGGGAACGT